>JBEIGR010000250.1:0-7397 GCA_040381795.1 Verrucomicrobiaceae bacterium
AAGGCGTTGACTGTGTTGGATGATGATCGGCTCAGGCTGGAGATTGCGCCCCCTGATCTCGGGTAGTAACCGAAATGACAGATTGAGGCCGCTCGCTCTGCTTCAGGCCTCGTGCGCCTTCAAATCCTCCAGCGAGACAAACTCCAGCGCATGGATGTGGCAGGCCTCCAGCACGACGGGCGGTGCTTGGCCGGCTTTCAGCGCTTCGGCCCAGCGGCTGATGCAGACGCACCATTTGTCACCGGGTTGGAGGCCGGGGAAATCGAACTCCGGGACGGGTGTGCTGAGGTCATTGCCGCGGGATCGGCTGAAGTGGAGGAACTCCTCCGTCATCACGGCACACACGGTGTGCAGGCCTTTGTCATCCGGGCCGGTGCGGCAGTAGCCGTCGCGGTAGAAACCGGTCATGGGATCGTTGCAGCAGCCTTTGAGAGGGGTTCCGAGGACGTTGGAGGGCAGGGTGAGTAGTAGTTCAGGTTCCACAAAAGGTGCGATAGCCGGACGGGGTGCCGGGTTTCGCGTAGTCGGGCAGGTGACGGTCGTGATCCCATGGATGGCTGACGACATCGAGAAGAGCGTGGAAAGGCTGCATGTCGCCTTCTTGCGCGGCGGCAAGGGCTTTTTCGACCTGGTGATTGCGTGGGATGAAGGCGGGATTCCTTCGGCGCATCAGAGCGATGGATTCCTCGCGAGATTGAGGCTGACGCTGGAGGCGGCTTTGCCAGCGCTGATGCCATTCGTTGGGTTCAAAGCGTCCGGCGGTGAGATCGGCGAAGGTGTTGGTGAAGTCCGCCTCGGTTTCCTGCATCTCGTTGAGCAGGTCCTGGATGAGCACGGCGTCTTCCGCTTCCTCGTTGAGCAACCCGAGCTTGGCCCGCATGCCGACGAGCCAGTGATGCTTGAAACGAGGCTCGAACTTGGGGATGAGGCCGTTGGCGATTTCGACGGCTTGTTTTTCATCCTCGTGAAACAGCGGCAGCATGGCCTCGGCGAGGCGGGCGAGGTTCCACTGGGCGATGGGCGGCTGGTTGCCGTAGGCGTAGCGGCCGTTCCGGTCGATGGAGCTGAAGACCGTCTCGGGATGATACGCGTCCATGAAGGCGCAGGGGCCGTAGTCGATCGTCTCGCCGCTTAGGGCCATGTTGTCAGTGTTCATCACGCCGTGGACAAAACCGACGAGCATCCAGCGGGCGATCAAGGCGGCCTGACGTTCCGAAATGGCCTCGTAGAGCGCCACGGGATCGTTTTCGATCTCCGGGTAATGTCGCTGGCGGGTGTGCTCGGCGAGCGCCCGCAGCGCCTCGACATCGCGATGAGCCGCGGCCCATTCAAAGGTGCCCACCCGGATGTGGCTGGCCGCCACGCGGGTCAAAACCGCTCCCGGCAGGCCGCCGTCCTGTCGCCAGACTTTTTCTCCGGTGCTGGCGACCGCCAGACTGCGTGTCGTGGGAATGTCGAGCGCATGCATCGCCTCACTGATGAGGTATTCACGCAGCATCGGTCCTAGTGCCGCGCGACCGTCGCCACGTCGCGAGTAGGGCGTGGGGCCGGGGCCTTTGAGCTGGATGTCAAAACGGTCGCCGTCCGGCGTGATCTGCTCGCCCAGCAGGATGGCACGGCCATCGCCGAGGCCGGTGAAGTGAGCGTATTGATGCCCGGCATAGGCCTGGGCGATGGGGCGTGCTCCGGGCGGCAGACGGTTGCCGGCATACACCGCGGCATCCTCCTCCGGCAGACCGAGCTGCTCGGCTAGCGAGGCATTGAAGATCACCAGCCGCGGCTCGGCCACCGGTGTGGGCTCCACCTCAGTGAAAAACAGCTCCGGGAGCCGCTGATAAGAATGTTCGAGTCGCCAAGCGGGAGTTTCAGGCATGCGTGAGGCTTTCGGTAAGCGATGATTCGTGGCTGGCAAGCCGCGTGGATGTGCTGCGGGGCGATAAAGTCCCTTCTTGGCAAAATGCGGGCTCTCTCCCACACTCCGCCGCCATGCCCGCTCCACGCCCGCGCCCCAATGTCGGCACTTTCATCGACCCCACCAACGACTGGGCTTTCAAGCGCATTTTCGGATCGCGAGAGAGCGGGCCGGTGCTCGTTGGTTTTCTCAATGATCTGATGCATGGCGGCAGGAAGGTCATCCAGAGCGTGAAAATCCTCGATCCCTATCTGCCCTCGCAGATCAAGAATCTCAAAAACACGGCGGTGGATGTGCGTGCTACGCTCGCCGATGGCTCCGAGGTGCTCATCGAGATGCAGATGTTCTCTGTCGCCGGGTTTCGCAGCCGCGTGCTCTACAACGGGGCCAAATGCATCGCCTCCCAGCTCGGACGTGGTAGCGATTATGAACGCCTCCGCCCGGTCACCGTCATTACCATCGCCGATTGTGTTCTCTTGCCGGAAACCAAGTCCTGGCTAAGCCGCTACACCTTGAAAGAGCAGCAGACCAACGCACCCTGGCCAGCGCCGGGCCTCGAACTCATCTTCATCGAGCTGCCGAAGGTCGATCCCGCCCGCCTCACCTCCCATCCGCTACATGATTGGGTCGAGTTCTTGAAAAATGCGGTGAACTGGCGCAACATCCCATCGGCAGTGACGAACGACGCCGTGCGCGATGCCCTCACTCTCGCCCGCCATGACAATCTCTCACCCTCGGAGTCCCAGACCATGACCAAACGCCAGCTCTACCGCCAGGATCAGATCAACGCCATGCGCTATGCCCTCACCGAAGGCCTGCAGCAGGGCATTCAAAAAGGCCTGCAGCAGGGCATGCGTCAGGGAGAAACCGAAAGCTCCCTCCGCATCGCGAAAGCCTCGCTAGCCCAAGGGTTGGCCCCGGAATTGGTCGCGACCATCACCGGGCTGTCACTCACCAAAATCCGTGCGCTACAGCCGAAGCGCGTCCGCACAGTTCGCAGCTCCAAAAAGACCTCAAGGGCCTGAGAATGGCCTTTTTTGATCCACGAAATGCTCGCGGGCTTTTTCGATATGTTCTCTTCCACTCATCCATATGCCCGCCGCTGCCAAAAAAGCTCCTTCACGTCCGAATCCCGCCCGCGAACTCGTGTTTGGCGATCTGTGGGAGTTTGACCCGGCACCGGAGACGGCGGATCCGAAGCTGAAGAAAAAATATGACCTCTTCATCAATGGGCGCTTCGTTCCGTCGCGCTCCGGCAAATACTTCGCCACGATCAATCCGGCCACGGAGGCCAAAATCGCCGACATCGCTCTCGCGGACGCTTCGGATGTCGATGCGGCCTGCTCAGCGGCGCAGCGGGCGTTTATCAATTGGGGCCGCTTGCCGGGGAAAGAGCGCGGAAAGTATCTGTATCGCATCGCGCGGCTGCTGCAGGATCATGCGCGGGAGTTCGCCGTCGCCGAGACGATGGATGGTGGGAAGCCGATCAAGGAATCGCGTGACTTCGACGTGCCGATGGCTGCCGCGCATTTCTTTTATCACGCGGGCTGGGCGGACAAACTGGAGTTTTTGGCCCCAGGAAGGCAGCTCGCCCCTCACGGCGTGGTCGGGCAGGTCATCCCGTGGAATTTTCCGCTGCTCATGCTCGCGTGGAAGATCGCCCCGGCGCTCGCGGCGGGGAATTGCGTCGTCTTGAAGCCTGCGGAGACCACCAGCATCACCGCGCTGAAGTTTGGCGAGATTTGCCAGGAAGCCGGATTGCCGAATGGCGTCGTGAACATCGTCAGCGGCGCGGGCGAGACCGGCGCGGCGGTGATCAATCATCCGCTCACCTCGAAAGTGGCCTTCACCGGCAGCACGGAGGTCGGCAAGATCATCATGCGCAGCCTTGCGGGCACGGACAAGAAGCTCACGCTCGAACTCGGTGGCAAGGCCGCGAACATCGTCTTTGACGACGCGCCGCTCGACCAGGCCGTGGAGGGCATCGTGAACGGCATCTTCTTCAATCAAGGCCACGTCTGCTGCGCGGGCTCGCGCCTGCTCGTGCAGGAAAGCATCGCCGATGAAGTGCTCGCCAAACTGAAGCGCCGCATCGCCACGCTGCGTGTCGGTGATCCGCTCGACAAGAACACCGACCTCGGTGCCATCAACAGCGCCGAGCAGCTCGCCAAGATCACCGACCTCGTCAAAAGCGGCGTCGAGGAAGGCGCGGAGAAGCACGACAACGGCTGCAAACTGCCCAGCAAAGGCTTCTTCTTCCGTCCCACGATCTTTGCAGGCGTCAGCATGAGCCACCGCATCGCCCGAGAGGAGATTTTCGGCCCCGTGCTCAGCATCCTCACCTTCCGCACGCTCGAAGAAGCCGTCGAAAAAGCCAACAACACCGCCTACGGCCTCAGCGCCGGCGTCTGGACCGACAAAGGCAGCCGCATCCTCAAAATGAGCACGCTGCTCAAAGCCGGCGTCGTCTGGGCGAACACCTACAACAAGTTTGATCCCACCAGCCCGTTTGGAGGATTTAAGGAGAGCGGATTTGGCCGCGAAGGCGGGAAGCAGGGATTGCTCGATTATCTCAAGGTGGCGTGAGGCCGCTGCCTGGAATGACGAATGAGTAAATCCGAATGACGAAAGAAGCCCCAATGCCGAATGACGAAACCGTGCTGCGAGCGCGAGGACTCGGCTTGGTTCGTCATTCGACCTTCGTCACGCACTGGAGATGAAGCTCTTATGTCTGCTGTTCAGGACAGATCAACCCTCAACCTTCCAGCCTTTTGCGAGCGTCTTAAAGGCATTGATCTTCCCTGTGTTTTCTCTGTCGATTTTCTCGCCGATGATATGGAGAAGCCCATCAAGGCTAACTTGGTTCCGAAGAACCTTGTCAAGTTTCTTGCTGAGATCTGCGAGTTGCTTCTGAGTGGTGTCGTCGGGCATATTGGATTGTCGGTTAGGTGTGTTGAGTGTGGAGTTAAAGGGAACGGTGAGCGCAGGCACCCGTACCAGTGGGGCGAGCGTCAATCGCGGGGTTGGGGCTGTGGTCGGGAGGAATCATCGAAACTGAATGGCTGGTAGGGGTTGCGTTGGCAGGGTTTGTTATCCCTTGATTTGTGCTTCGAAGATTGCGGCGACATGAGAATGCAAAGACCGCAAAAACAGCTCAATCACCTCCCCTTGGGTGAGTGCAATGCCATTTGAATCATTCCAACGCACCGTTCCAGTTGCTTCTAGCTCTGGGGTAAATCGATGGTCTTCGAGGTGATCCGGATTCACGTAATTACCATGTTCATCGCGCTTAGGTCGGAAGACGGTAAGATCCAGGCGAAGCCTATCAAGCCAATCTCCCGGTCTGGTTGATTCCAGTCTGGCTATGTCGCCATTGGCTAAAGTAACGTTGAACCAAATAATGTCATTCGGAAGGCATCTAAACTCTCCTGAACCCCAAGTCAGCCTAAATTCTGGGCAGGTTAAGGCTATCTGCTGAACCTCTGCCTCGGCTTCACGGAATAGAGCGGTCTGCGCCTCACGAACAATACTCGGGGCTTCTGGTGATCGATTCATGGCGATGCGGTTAGAGTGTTCAGTGACACGAGCACCCAACTCTGCCAAGAGCACCCGCGGATCCTTAGATGTCCCGGCCAAATTGGGTTGATAAACAAACGGCGAACCAGATCCGGTATCTCCCACAGCCCTGGAAATGCACCTAACAACCTCTGCGGTCTCCTTCGTTCCGTCAATGGACAAGCGATCTACCAAGATTGGGGAAAAACGCTCCACATCCTCTTTGGTGACCCCTCTCCAGATCGGGATAATCCGCGGCCGCCCAGGCTTCTCAAGGGCGAACAAGCCAGCAATCTCGTCCCGAGTCCACTTCTTGGTGAAAAAGGAGCTCGTCAAGACCACGACACCGAAATCACAGTCTCGGAGGCCTGCAGAAATGCTATGGAATATACTCGCTCCGTATGGCAGGGAATATTCATCATACCAGATATGGCAATGCCTCTGAAGCTCTTCGGCAAGAGGGCGCACGAAGTCCGTTTTGTCCTCGGTGGCATGCGACAGAAAGATCTTCGTTTCGGGGTTCATTCTTGGGATAACGTTCAAGCTCTGGTACGGGAAGGGCGACGCATAGCATGAACGAAGTAGGCTATATTCATATTGCGCTGGGCTTTGATACGACAACAAGCGCCCTCCCGTTGTCCAGCAGCGCCATTTTGAGCCGGTTTTTTCGGGGGGTCATTTGTAGTTGGTTGGCAGGACTAGCGAGTTCACTATTGCCTTGATGAGCGGCTCAAGCTGCTTGATGCGAGCCTCCTTCGCCTCAGCACCGCCGGGTGTATAGCACATGAACTGGAGGGCAATAAATGCGTCCTCGTGAACGAGATAGTAAAATACGCCACGGGTATCGACACTAAGGTCGAGGCGCTTCGTGGTCTGCGTAAAATGAACAATGCCCACGGGTAGCCTCTCTAGCCGCCCAGTTGTGTAGCTGAGTGTCTTACCTCCATCCTCAAACATCTCCTTTGCGAAAGACTCAGTAAAAAGTTCGGCGCTCTCCTGTAGAGTGGGTATTGCAGGGAACTTGCGAACCTGAATCATAAAAATGTCGGTTCCGTGGCCCCCGTCAGAGGTCCACGTCTGAACAATGTTGGGACGATCTGCTTCAAGCTGCTTCCAGCTTAGCGGGTATCGGACGGTCAACTCTACACCCTTCGCCTTCGAGTGCCCCTTCGATGAAAAGGAGCCAGTATATCCGGTGGCAAACTCCAATTCTGGTGACTTCACGAACTTGGGGTGAGATGCGAGAAGCATCTCACGTTTCGGGGAATCAAGAACCCCCTTGGCTCTCTGCTGCACTACCTCAAGAAAGTTTCCTGCTATCTCACGGGTGGCCTTGCTGTTCTGCTGTTTCAAAATGGGTTCAAGCTGAGCAATCATTTTTGCCCGCGTGTCCTCCCACTGTTCAGGCCCGAAAGCCTTCAATCGTGCCTCGACACCTGCCTCTGCTTCCTTAAATGCACTGTTCCACTGCATCTCAGCCAGCATAACCTGAGTCTCCAAATCTGGAAACATCTGACGAAGCTGTGTGAGGCTGAGGCGCTGACCGTAGCAGAAGCCGAAGGTCTTCGCTAAATCTTGAGCTACTGTGGTCTTAATGGGTGGAGCCTGTCCGCTCGCCAACGGAGAAACGCAGAAGTAAATGCAGGCAGCAGTTGCTGCTATGAAGCGGGCGTGAAGCTGGATGAGTGCATTCATGAATACTTTCGGAAAAGCCACCACTGAACGCCGATTGCCGCGTAGCCTACCAAACCTATAACTAGTGGAGTTGTGGAACTCTTGAAATAGGATCGAATAAATGGAGGACGGAGAACGAGGATCGTTGGAAATGCCAGTAGAAGGAAAATGCGACCATCACTCATCTTGTTTTGGGGATAATGGTTTGTTGTCTGTCTGCTCGGAAGTCGTGGGGGCGCAGCCGCCCCCACCAAAA
>JBEIGR010000251.1:0-7387 GCA_040381795.1 Verrucomicrobiaceae bacterium
GCGAGAGTGTGAACGTGGACCGCGAGAGGTCTCGCGGTCCAAGCGCCTAGCCGCGAGAGGATTCCCTTCGGGGCGCTCCGCTAGCGCGGACTACTCCTCGCCGAAGTATTTTTTGCGCAACTCGATGCCGATGCCGCGCTCGTGCATGGTGAGGATGGCTTGGTTCAGCTTTTCGCGAAGCGGGCTGTCCTGCTGCAGGGCGAAGGCGTAGTTTTGACGTTCGAACACCGGGCCGACCATCTGCAATTTCTCATCGTTGAGCTTGCCGGCTTCATATTGAAGGACGGGCGCATCGTAAACGACGGCTTGCACCTTGCCATCACGCAGGGCGGCGATGCAGGCGACGACATCCTCGAGCGGGGTGGCCTTAGCGCCCTTGGCGTTGAGCCAGGTTTCTGCGGTGCTGCCTTTCACGGTGGCGACTTTGCGGCCGGGAAGATCGCCGGGGCCATTGATGTCGCCTTTCAGCGTGTTGATGGTGAGCGTGGTGGTGAAGGAGGCGGTCAGGAGGGAGACGAGCACGATACTGAGCAGCATCCACACGATGGCCACGATGCGGCCGCCGATGCCGACGGGGCCTTTGTTATCCGCTCCGCCGACGAGCAGCGTGCTCAGCGTCCACCAGAAGGACTCCCAGATGCCGGATTTGTAGTCTTCGGGCCATTGGTCGCCATTCACCTTGTGCTCATAGCGCCAGACGAGGTGGGAGATGACGAACATGGCGGCCATGAGCAGGAGGAACATGCCGATGAGCTCCAGGCTGAAGAGGTTTTTGATGAGCTGGAAGATGTTGTCGGCAAAGCTGCCGCCGCCACCCGCGACGAGCACCTGGAGGCCGGACTCGTAAAAGGGCTGGGAGAAGTCGATCACCTCCTCGCGCTTCGAGGTGACGCTGATGGCGCCCACACCGACATCGGCGCTCTTGTTCTTCACCGCGTCGATGATCTCCTGGGCGGAGTTTACCACCTGGATTTCGTATTCATGGCCGGTCTCGCGGGCGAGTTGGTCCCAAAGTTCCGCGGCGAAACCGACGCGGCGGCCATCCTTGTCGAAGGAGAAGGGTTCGAGGTTTCGCGTGGCGACTCGGAGCTTGGCGGCTGGAGCCTGGGCGATGGCATCCGAGAGGGTGGCGAGAGTGGCGAGGAGCAGGAAAAGGAGGCGCATGAGACTTCTGCGTTAGCCCGTGCTTTTGGCAGCGTCAATTCGTTGATGCACAAAGCATTTCGTGCTTTCAAATGACCATCTGTGTTCATGCCTGACCCGTCCCTCAATCCGATCCAGCAGGACATGGAGAAGCTCCAATCGCTCCTCCATGACTCGCTTTCACCGCATCTCGCTGCGGGGCAGAAGGACATGCGCATCCTGAATCTGGCCTGCGGACGTTGCGACGAGGCGGAGACGCTCATCCAGGTGGGTTCCGATCTGACGAAAGGCGGCGCGGTGGAAATGGTGGGCGCGGACATCCGCATCCGCGAGATCCGCCAAGCTCGCGAAACGCACACGCACCTCCCAGCGGAGTTTTTGATCGAGGACGCCACGAAGATCGATCAGCACAAGGAGCTCGGCGATGACTTCAACATGGTCTTCATGCGGCATCAGAACTTTTGGCACGGCCAGGAGCTGTGGAAGAAAATCTTTGATCAAGGCATCGCGAAGCTGCGGCCAGACGGCATGCTGGTGATCACGAGCTATTTCGATGTGGAGCACCGCCTGGCGCTGCGGGCGCTGGAGGCACTGGGCATGGAAGTGGTGAGCAATCGGCGAAACAAGGCCAGCCGCGCCCTCAAAGACGCTCCTGGCAAATCCGTCGATCGCTGGGTGGCCGTGCTGCGGCGGCGGGTCGGATAGAGTTAAAACTTCAACAATCAGCAATCAGAATTCATCAATCTGCGGTTCCTGCCGTGGGCGAGGCTCGGAATGTCGATTGCTGAATGTTGAAGTAAAGGAGCAGCCCTACTTCCCACCCTGCGCCAGAGCGGTGAGTTGCTGCTTCAGCGTGGCAATTTTCTCCCGCTGGCATTTTTCATCTTCTTCACCGCGGCGGAGGCGGGCTTCGAGAAGTTCGAGGCGGGCTTCATTCACGCGGATCTTGTCTTCGAGACGGCGGTCCTGCTCGCGGAGGGCTTTATCCGGCATGGTGAGGGTGCCGGTGATGCGTCCTGCACGGGCTTCTTGCGTGGGGGTGAGCTGGCGTGGGGCCTCGGCTGCGGGAGCTGGCGGTGCGGGCTTTGGCGCAGCAGGCAGAGGAGAGAAGGCCACGCGGGCACGATTGGAAAGCAGGTGGCGCAGGGAGGCCATGGCCATCTCGATCTCGTTGCGCACGTTGCGTGCCTCCAGGGTCTCCGGCGGGAGTTCGGCGAGGCGCTTGTGGCAGTCCTGCATGCGCAGGAGCCATTCTTCGAGGGCGGCGAGCCGGTTTTCGAGTTCGTCGATCTTTTGCTGCGTTTCGGCGGCCTGAGCCGCGAGGGCTTGCTGGCGTTCCGTGTGCTTCGTTTCAAGTTCGGCAGCTTCCTTCGTGATCTCTTCGTGGCGCTGACGCTGGGCCTGCTCGGCTTGCTGGAGGCCTTCGAGGCTGGCTTGCAGCTCGCGGGCTTGCGTGGTGAGCGACGCATGATTTTCGCGGGCCGCGTTTTCATGAGCGAGCGCTTCATCCCGAGCGGCTTCGCCGCTGGCGATCTGCTGCTGGAGGGCGGCCAGCGTGCTCTGACTGCTCAAAACGGTCTCGTGGAGAGCGGCGAGGAGTTTGCCCTGCTTGGTGTAGTCCTCACTCGCGGCGGTGTGTTGTGCCTGGAGAGTGGCTAGTTCACCACGGGTGGCATTGAGTGAGGTCAATGCCACGCTCTGCTGCTCGCGGGCGGTTTCGATGCTCCGCGTGGTTTCGGTGAGGGTGTGGGTGGCCGTGCGGCATTCATCCATGAGCTGGCTGTGCTCACGGCGGAGGGCCTCCATTTGCTGCTGGAGCGTCGTGTATCGTTTTTCCTGCTCATCGGCATCGGCACGCAGGATGCCGAGCTGCTCCGCCGCCACGCGGTTCTTTGCCTGGGCTACGGAGAGGGCGGCTTGCTCAGCGGCGAGACGCTCGCGGGCCGCTGTGGCTTCCGTGCGGCAGAGGAAGAGCTCAGCCTGTGTGTTGGCGAGGGCTTGAGAGGCCGATTGCTGCTGCTGACGGCTGCTGGCGATCTGGCGTGAAGCCACCTCGGCGGCGGTGGTGGAGCTTTGCAGGCGCTGCTCGGCCTCGATGAGCTTTTTGACCGCCGTAGCGATCTTTGCATCGAGCTCCTGGGCCTGTTTTTCGAGGGCGATGCGATGGACGTCACGTCGGGAGATCAGCTCGCGGAGTTGGTCCATCTCGCGTTCCAAGCGCCCGCGTTGGGCGGTAGCCTCTTTGTTTTGCGCCTGCTGCTGGAGGAGTGATTTTTCGATGACGGCCAAGTCATCCCGCCCGCTTTTCAAACGGGCGCTTAGCTCGTCGAACTCCGCTGTTTTCGCCTCGAGCTGCTCCAAGGCCTGCATCCGCTGCGGGTGCATGGCCTCCGTATCTGGCACCCGTGTGGCGCTAGCAGCCTGGCGGGCCAAAAGCGTCTCAGTGGCAAAGGGAACGTGAAGTTCCCGGCCGTTTTCGAGGACAAAGGTATGCTCGGTCATGGTGAGGCGTGGGTCAGAAGGAGATACAAGAAAGCTTCCTGAAGCTTAAACACCCATCTGGATGTCAGCAAGCTCTGGGCCTGTTTTGTCACGCTTGATGCCACGCAAGGGCTGTCTTTGCCAAGGTCATTGCCAAAAACCCACGCAGGCGGTAATATCGACTCCCCCTCCCTCCGAAAAAGCCCCTTTCCCGCCATGAACCGATTGTTTCTCGCCCTCCTGCTGGCCATTGCAGGGCTGCTGACCGCTCCGCGCAGCCCTGCGCAGACGCTCGGTGGTGCCTCAGACCTGCACTTCAACGGCTTCGTCATCTACAACGAAGCCGGCCGTCTCGAAAAGAACGGCGAAATCGATCAAGCGCTCGCCAAATACAACGAGGCGGCCTCGCTCTACGAAACCATCGAGAAAAATTATCCCACCTACGAGGTCGAGACGCGGATGAACCGCCAGCGCATCATCGCCACTGCCATCGCCCGGCTAGAGGGGAATGTCTCCAAAAACGTCGCCGCCTCCCAGGCCGCGATGGAACTCGAAAAAGCCCGCATTACCGCCCAAGCCCAGGCCATTGCTCAGGCCAAGGTTCAAGCCATGACGCCTCAGGCACCGATGAGCGGCCCCGTGCAGGACTCCAGCGAGATCCCCAGCCTCGATGGATTGCTGCGCAGTTGGGAAAGCAAGATGCGCGGCAAGATGCTCCAGCTCGAAGCCGATAAAAAGAACCTCGAAATCGACCTCAATAAATGGGGCGAATGGCATGACTGGGCCGCAGGTGAGATGACCCGCGTCGGCAGTGAGAATGCCACGCTCTCGAAAAAAGCCGGTGCTCTCGAACAGGCCATCCTCGGCATGCAAAACGAGGTTGAGGCAGGCCGTGCCGCCGCAGGCCAGCTCGATGCCTTGAAGCAGCAGAAAGCCGCCGTGGAAGCGGAGATGGCCAAAAACTCCCGCCAGCTAGCCGCTGCCGAAAAAGCTGCCGCCGATGCCACCGCGAAACTCAAAATCACCAGCGAGAGCTTTGCCGCCGTGACCCAGGAAAAGGCCAAGCTCGATGCCGAACGCGAAAAGCTCGTCCAGGAGCGCGATGAAGCCGTGAAAGGCCGCGATGTGGCTGTGAAGGAACGAGACGCCGCCTCCGCCAAAACCCTCGGCCTCCAGGCTGATATGGATGCCTTGAAGAAAAAAACCGCCAACGGTGACATGAAAAAGCTCATCGCCGAAAACGAACGCCTTCAAAAAGAACTCACCGCCACGCAGAAGCAGGTGGAGACCCTCAAGGCAGATGTTTCCCGCAAAGACGAAGAGATCACGAAGCTGCGCGGAGATGTCACCACGCTCCAGGGCCAGCTCACCGCCCTGCGCCAGGAAAGCGCCACCTATCAGACGCAGGTGGCTGATCTCACCCGCCAGATGAAAGAGCTCAAAGAGATGCCCGCCGGCGCACCCAGCACCAGCGAGCCAAACGCCCTCATCACTCAGGAGAACGAAATGCTGCGCAGCATCATCATGCGTCAGCTTCGCCTGCAAAACCGCCAGCAGCAGGCCAAGGACCTCATCATCGCCCAGCTCTCCAAGATGGAGAACGCCTCCACCGATCTCTTGAAGCAAGTCGAGGAGCTCAAAAACACCCGTATGACCCTCAGCCCCGAGGAGGAGAAGCTCTTCAAAGATCCCGCCGCCAAGGAACTCATCGGCACCAATGGCGTGCAGGCCACGCTCATCGCCGCCAGCGCCTCGCCATCGGCCACCGGCAGCATGCCCGCGCCCGGCACCATCACCACGCTGCTTCTCCGTGCCGGCGAAGCTTACAGCAACCGCGAATTCGCCACTGCCGCCAAGATTTATGAGGACGCCCTCCGCACCGAACCGAAGAACATGGATGCCCTCATCGGCCTCGGCATGACCCAGCAACGCGCCGGCAAATACGCCGAGTCCGAGGCCGCCCTGCAAAAGGCCCTCGCCTACGATGCCGACAACGCCAACGCCTCCTACGCCATGGCCGTCACCTACTTCAAGCAGGAGCGCTGGAAGGACAGCATGACCTTCTTTGAAAAGAGCCTCGATAAAAGCCCGCAAAGCGCCAGCGCCCGCCACTACCTCGGCATCATCGCCACGAAGCTCAGCCTCATGGAACGGGCTGAGCGTGAATTCAAAACCGCCCTCGCTATTGATCCGAACTACGGCGAGGCCCACTTCAATCTCGCCGTCCTCTACGCCACCTGGGACCCGCCGCAGTGGGACAAGGCCCGCGAATCCTACGCCGCCGCCCTCAAGAAAGGCGTGAAGCCGGATCAGAGCCTCGAGCGCCTGCTCGAAGGCGGAAAAAAGGTCTCGCAGAACTAAGCGAACGAGCTTGAGCCACGTTCCACCGGCACGCGCCCATGAAACCCCTCTGCCTCCTGCTTCTCACCACTGCTGCGGCCTCCGCCGTGGAATTCAACAAGGACATCCAGCCGATCCTCGAAAAGAACTGCTACGAATGTCACAGCGAAAAGACCGGCAAACGCAAAGCCGGCTTCGTCTTTGATGACCTCGAAACCTTCAAGCTCGACATCGCCGACAACGACGTGGCTCAAATACGCCCCGGCAATCCCGATGGCAGCCACTTCCTCGAAGTCATCGTCAATGAAAGCCACGAGAAGCACATGCCGCCGAAGGACCAGCTCTCCAGCGGCGATATCCGCAAGCTCACCGATTGGATCAAGGAAGGTGCCATCCTCCCCGGCATCAAACCCGCCGTCGCCTCCGCCACGCCCGCTGCCCCGAAAAAATCCCTCCCGCCCATCATGAGCTGGACGAATCTCGAAGGCAAAACCATCCGCGCCGGCTTCGTCCGCCTTGATGGCGCGAACGTCGTCCTCCGCATGCCCGCCAACGGCCAGGAGGTGCCTTATCCCATCGCCAAGCTCGATGCCGAAAGCCAGAAGCAGGCCCAGGAAGCGGGAGCGCCGTGAGCGAGGATACGCTTCCTCATTCAACAATCAGCAATGGGAGTTCATCAATCTGCGGTTTGTGGCGCAGTGACGTTCGAAATGTCGATTGCCGAATGACGATTGCTGATTGTTGAAGTTTCAAGCCAAGGCTTTTCGTAACTTGAAAGCTCTCCACCATGAAGCGCCTCCTCCTCAGCCTCTTGCTTGCCGTTCCCGCCTTCGCCCAGCTCCCGCTGGAGTTGAAACCCGGCACCCGCATCGCCCTCATCGGGAACTCGCTCTTCGATCGCATGCGCGACGACGGCCAGTTCGAGGCGCTCATGCACCAGCGCTTTGCCAAGGAGAAGCTCGTCTTCCGCAACCTGAGCTGGTCCGCCGATGAAGTGGCCCTGCGCCCGCGCCCCGATGGCTTTGGCGACCTCAACCAGCACCTCACCGAGCATAAGGCGGACGTCATCCTCGCCGCCTTCGGCTTCAACGAGAGCTTCAAAGGCGAAAAAGGCCTCGCCGAGTTCGAGACGCTTCTCAAAGCCTTCCTCATCGAGCTGAAGGCCCATCGCTACAACGGCACCTCCGAGCCAAAAATCGTCCTCGTGAGCCCCACGGCCGCTGAGAAGCCGCACGAGCATCTCAACGCGCAGATCGAGATGTACTCGAATGCCATGGCAAAAGTCGCGAAGGCCGAAGGCGTGGCCTTTGCGGATGTCCGTAGCGGCGATTGGCAATCGTCGCCTCCGGAAACCACGATTGCCAATCGTGGCTACACGACCAACGGCGTGCATCTCAACACCGTCGGCTACGCCGCCTTCGCC
>JBEIGR010000252.1:0-7385 GCA_040381795.1 Verrucomicrobiaceae bacterium
GAAGGCCACCATGATGAAGGTCAGCGATCCGATCATCTTCGGCCACGCCGTGAGCGTCTTTTTCAAAGACCTCATCGCAAAGCACGCCGCCACGCTCGCTGAGATCGGCGTGAACTTGAACAACGGCTTCGGCGATCTCATCGCGAAGCTCGACAAACTCCCCGCCGACAAAAAAGCCGAGATCGAGGCCGACATCCAGGCCGCCTACGCCAGCGGCCCTGCTTTGGCCATGGTGAACAGCGACAAAGGCATCACCAATCTCCACGTGCCGAGCGACGTCATCGTCGATGCCTCCATGCCCGCCATGATCCGCGGCGGTGGCAAGATGTGGAACGCCGCCGGCAAAGAGCAGGACACCCTCGCCGTCATCCCCGACAGCAGCTACGCCGGTATTTACCAGGCCACGATCGACTTCTGCAAAAAGAACGGCGCCCTCGATCCGAAGACCATGGGCAGCGTGCCAAACGTCGGCCTCATGGCCCAGGCCGCCGAAGAATACGGCAGCCACAACAAGACCTTCGAAGCCCCCGCCGACGGCACCATCAAAGTCACCGACACCGCGGGCAACGTGCTGTTTGAGCACAGCGTCGAGCAGGGCGACATCTGGCGTGCCTGCCAGACGAAAGACGCCCCCGTGCAGGATTGGGTCAAACTCGCCGTCAACCGCGCCCGCGCCTCGCAGACCCCTGCCATCTTCTGGCTCGACAAAGCCCGCGCCCACGACGCCCAGATCATCGCCAAGGTCGAAAAATACCTCAAAGATCACGACACCAGCGGCCTCGACATCCGCATCCTCACGCCCGCTGAGGCCTGCACCTTCAGTTTGGAGCGCATCGTCAAAGGTCAGGACACCATCTCCGTCACCGGCAACGTCCTCCGCGACTACAACACCGACCTCTTCCCCATCCTCGAAGTCGGCACGTCCGCCAAGATGCTCTCCATCGTCCCGCTCATGAACGGCGGCGGCCTCTTCGAAACCGGCGCCGGCGGCTCCGCGCCGAAGCACGTGCAGCAGTTCTGCGAAGAGAACTACCTCCGCTGGGACAGCCTCGGCGAGTTCTTCGCCCTCGCCGCGTCCTTCGAGCACCTCGCCGACACCTTCAAGAATCCGAAAGCCAAGGTCCTCGCCGACACCCTCGACGCCGCCAACGGCAAATTCCTTGAGTTCGACCGCAGCCCCGGCCGCAAACTCGGCACCATCGACAACCGCGGCAGCCACTTCTACCTCTGCCTCTACTGGGCTCAGGAACTCGCCGCCCAAACCGCCGACGCCGACCTCGCAAAGACCTTCAAACCCATCGCCGAAGCCCTCACCGCCAACGAGCCCAAGATCGTCGCCGAACTCCTCGCCGTCCAAGGCCAAAAAGCCGACGTCGGCGGCTACTACAAGCCCGACAACGCGAAGGCTGATGCCGCTCTGCGTCCAAGTGCGACGCTGAATGGGATTTTGGCGGGGGTGTGAGTTTTCCTCAGTCGCTCTTTAGGATACTCCGCGTTGCCTCACTGCTTTACCAAGTGCGTTCAGCATTTGGCTGACGAAAGGCATTTGCCGAGCCTCCTCAACGGTGAGCCTCATCTGCCCTTCTTCATTGATGGAGTATCTGCCCAAGCCCAGCTTCTTTGCGTGAGTCGATGCGAAGAAGCAAAATAGAATTCCATTGATGATCACGCGATAAACGGTGTGGCCGTCAACTCGGGTTTTGTCTGGTGGCATCAACCAGCCGACATCGAAATGGCCGTCTTCCCATTTGGAGATGTGAAGTTCACATTTGTCGCACAACAGCTTCTCGCGGAGTCCTTTTTGAGCGAATCGGTCTCGCTTATCCGATGTTTGGCATCATAGATCGGCTTATACTGGAACTCAGGAATGATGTGTGAGTTCCGAAGCGCGGCAGTTGAATGGCACAATGTACATTTCATGAGGACTGATGAGGCTGCGAACGCCCAAGCTGCTGCGTCGTCATGGCAGTCTGGACCGCGAGGTGGTGCTCAATGATGCGCAGCGCACGCGTGTGCGGCTCGTCGCCGCCCCCGTGAGCCAGCAGACGGCAGACCTGCGGGCGCGGTTGGGGGTGGGGCGCTCTCGGATTGAGTCTCCATGTCGTCGTCCTGCTCGGCTTGGAGCTGGGCTCGCTGCGCGTAGAGCGCCCGTAGTTTGGCTTCGATGCTCGCTCTCATGTTGATGGGGTCGTGGCTGTTGAGCATGGATTGCAGCTTCTGTCGCTGCTCTTGGCTGAGATCTTCGCGGGCCAACAACCTTGCGCAGGGCGTGCTGGCTTTCTTTTCGTGGTATCGCTTCACTTTGCCGTCGGGTTGCCGCTCTTTGCGCAGGAGCCGGCGTCGCGCGGCGTAGAGGTTGTTCCAGAGACTCCACTGGCGCAGCGCTTCGTTGAGCGGTTCCACGAGCTTGTAGTGCTCGAAGCGGTCGTCTCCCAGCAGCAGGCGCACGTGGGTGTAGTTCCTTTGTTCGATGTGGGCGTTGTCGTTCTTCCGGTAAGGGCGCGAGCGGCTGAGTTCGATCTTGGGTTCTTGCGCTTTGAAGTGGGTGATGAAGTGCGCGTTTAAGAACTCGGTGCCGTTGTCGAAGTCGAGCTTGGCGATGGCGAAGGGCAGCGCCGCCTGGATTTCGCTGAGGCGTTCGCGCGTGGCGTGTGCGCCCCGGTTCCACACAGCGCCACGGTGTCTATCTGGTGGCTAGGGCGCTGCTGGCGCTGCGGCGCTTGCGTCCGGCGATGCGGTAAGGAACCAGTTCGCGGTCGATTTGCGTGGCGCCGATCCCCTCCATGCGCTCGCGTTGTGCTTTACTCAGGGCGCGGTGGTGCTTCTGCCGCGATCTTAGCCAGAGCTTGAGCATGTCGCCAGCCAGACGCTTGCCGCAGGGCTGCCCGGCGGCCAACCAGAGGCTCTTGAGCACTTGCAGGTCGCTTTTGCTGTAGCGGCTGCTGGCTCCTCGGGGCACTGCGCTGGGGCCTCGTCGTCGCTGTCCATGCAGAACTTTGTTGGCGTATTTGCGTTCCAACCCGGTGGTCTGGCAATACTCATCCAACAGCTTCGCTCGGGCGGGTTTTCCGGTGTGGCGGGCGTAGCGCCCTCGCATCACGCGGGTGTAGTCTTCGAGGTTTTCCTTCATCAGTCGTGGCTCCATCGGCCACGGTGTCCCCTTTTATGAGGCATCGACTCTACCCTGCTACCCCGGTCTCTCCCCTCTCGGTGTCCTTTTCTATGAGGCGCTGCACTGGGGAGATGTGAGCAGGCTTTTTGCTGGCCTTGCGGGCTGACTCGCCCTTATCCTGCCGAGATCATGGAAAACTGCGCTCTCCCTCCTCCCATCGCCGCCCAGGATGACAAGACCCTCGGCATCGTGATGCACATCCTTTGCCTCGTCGGCTTTCCCATCATCGGCCCGCTGATCATCTGGCTGATGAAAAAAGATCAAAGCCCCTACCTCGATGCGCAGGGCCGCGAGCTGCTGAACTTTCAAATCTCCTACTTCATCTATGCCGTGATCTCGGCCGTGCTGATCGCCGTCCTCATCGGCATCGTGCTACGCTTGGCCGTCGGCATCGTCTCATTCGTTTTCACCATCATCGGCATTGTGAAGGCTGCGGATGGCAAGGTGTATCGCTTCCCGCTTTGCATTCGCATGCTGTGAATTGGCAAAAAGCCCGGCTTCTCGCGCATGAATCGTCTTTTTCTCACGCTTCTCAGCCTTCTCGCCTCCTGCGCCATGCTCCAAGCGGCGAGGCCGAACGTGCTCTTCATCGCCGTCGATGATTTAAATGATTGGATCGGCTGCCTGGGAGGGCATCCGCAGACGAAGACGCCGAACTTGGATCGGCTGGCGGCCAGCGGGGTGCTGTTTCGGAATGCCTGCACGGCAGCGGCTTCATGCAATCCCTCACGCACTGCCGTTTTCAGCGGGCTGCCGCCGCATCGCTCCGGGCTTTACACGAACCTGCAAAAGATGCGTGAGGTGCTGCCGGAGGCGGAGCTGATGCCACGCTACTTTTCGCGGCATGGCTACTGGAGCGCAGGCTCGGGGAAGATGCTGCATTACGTCATCGATCCGCCGAGCTGGGACGATTACTTCCCTGACAAAGCGAAGGACAATCCCTTCCCACACACCTTTGATCCGAAACAGCGCCCCGTGAATCTGCCACGAGCAGGCCCGTGGCAATACGTCGAGACCGATTGGGCCGCGCTGGATGTCAGTGATGAGGAGTTTGGTGGCGATTGGAGCGTGACGAAGTGGATTGGCGAGCAGTTGCAGCGCCAGCACGAGCAGCCCTTCTTTCTCGCCTGCGGCCTGTATCGACCGCATGAGCCGTGGTTTGTGCCGAAGAAGTATTTCGAGCCGTTTCCGCTCGAAAGCATCCAGCTCCCGCCCGGTTACCAAGCCGACGACCTCGATGATGTGCCACCCGCAGGTCAAAAGCTCGGACGCAATCGCTACTTCGAGCACATTCAAAAGCATGGGCAGTGGAAGAAAGGCATTCAGGCCTATCTCGCGTCGATTCATTTTGCCGATGCCATGCTCGGTCGCGTGCTCGATGCGCTCGAAAGCAGCACGCAGCGTGACAACACCATCGTCGTGCTCTGGAGTGATCACGGCTGGCACCTCGGGGAGAAGGAGCATTGGCAAAAATTCACCGGCTGGCGTGCCTGTGCCCGGGTGCCGCTCATGATTCGCGTGCCCAAAGGCGTGCCCGGTCTCGCTGAAGGCACCCGGGCTGGCAGCGTGTGTGATCGCCCCGTCAATCTCGTCGATCTATTCACCACCTTGACCGAACTTTGCGGTCTGCCTGAGAAAGACGGCATTGAAAGTCGCAGCCTCGTTCCACTTTTGGCGAATCCTTCCGCCGAGTGGCCTCACGCGGCCATCACCCATCTCGACAAGCCCGCGAACTACGCCCTCACCACCGAACGCTGGCGCTACATCCATTATCAAGGCGGTGAGGAAGAGCTCTACAACATCGCGAGTGATCCACATGAATGGACGAACCTCGCGGCGAAAGCCGACCACGCCGCCAGGCTCGCCGAGATGCGGACGCTCGCACCCAAGGAGATCAAGGTAACGGCAGCCGCTGAGAAGAAAACGCCCGCCTCGCGACCGAACATCCTCCTCATCCTCGCCGATGATCTCGGCTATGGCGATGTGCGCTGCTACAATGCTCAATCCAAGGTGCCCACACCAGATTTGGATCGACTCGCCGGGCAGGGGACGCGCTTCACGGATGCTCACAGTCCAGCCACGGTTTGCACGCCATCGCGCTACAGCCTCATGACGGGGCAGATGGCCTTTCGAGTGCCGAATGGCGGCACGGTGTTTCAGGGCACGGGCGGGCCGTCGTTGATCGCACCAGGTAAGCTGACGCTTCCGGGCCTGTTGAAGAAGCAGGGTTACGCCACAGCGGCGGTCGGTAAATGGCACATTGGTCTCACCTTTCGCGATCAAGCGGGTGAAGCGATTCACTCCGGTGAACGGGCCGCCGTGCAGCGAATCGATTACTCGCGCCGCATCGAGGGTGGGCCGCTTGATCATGGCTTTGATCAGTTCTTCGGCACCGCCTGCTGTCCCACGACGGAGTGGCTCTACGCCTTCATCGACGGCGATCACATCCCCGTGCCGCCCACCGGTCCCATCGATAAATCGAAGCTCCCAAAGCATCCGTATGCCAATGATTGCCGTGCCGGATTCATCGCACCGGACTTTCCGATGGAGGAGGTGGACCTCGTGTTCTTGAAGAAGAGCCGCGAGTTCATCCAGCAGCATGCGGGCAAGCCTTTCTTCCTCTACCATGCCACGCAGGCGGTGCATTTGCCGTCCTTTGCCGCGCCGGAGTTCAAAGGAAAAACGCAGGCCGGACCGCATGGCGACTTCATCGCCGAGTTCGACCACATCGTGGGCGAATTGATGCGCGAACTCGAAACGCACGGCCTCGCCGACAACACGCTCATCATCGTCAGCAGCGATAACGGCCCCGAGGTGGCGAGTGCCGTTCACATGCGAGCGGACCATGCTCACGATGGCGCAAAGCCGTGGCGTGGCATCAAACGTGACTCCTGGGAGGGCGGACATCGCGTGCCTTTCATCGTGCGCTGGCCTGGAAAGGTGAAGCCCGGCACCACCAGCGATCAAACCCTCTGCCTCACCGACATCATGGCCACGGTGGCGGCCATCACGGGTGCTGAGTTGCCTCACGAATCAGCGGAGGACAGCTTCAACCTGCTGCCAGTGCTCGAAGGCGACGCCGTCGCACCGATTCGACCTTACCTGATCACGCAGGCCTTCGGCGGGCAGCGCACCCTGTCGATTCGGCGTGGTGCCTGGAAGTATCTCGACCATCGCGGTTCCGGCGGAAACAGCTACGACAAGGGGGATCTCCAGCGCTTCGCTTTGCCCGAAGCTTCGCCTGAGGCTCCCGGACAGCTCTACAACCTCGAAAACGATCCGGGAGAGACCACCAATCTCTATTCCGAGAAGCCGGAAATCGTGAAGGAACTCAAAGCTCTGCTCGAACAATCCAAAACCACCGGACGCAGTCGCCTGTGAAATACACCCTATTCCTCTTTCTCGCTTTCCAGCTTCACGCGGAGCCCCTGCAGGTTTTCATCCTTGCCGGGCAATCGAATATGCAGGGGCATGCGAAGATTAGCACCATGGAGCACATCGGCATGGATGCGGCCACGAAACCGATGCTGGAAGCCATGCTCGGTGCCGATGGAAAGCCGAAGGTTTGTGAGCGTGTGTGGATTTCATCGCTCGGCAGCTCAGAAGTCGTGCAGACAGGCAAGCTCACCGCTGGCTTTGGTGCCACGACGGAGAAGATCGGCCCGGAGTTCACCTTTGGTATCTACATGGAGAAGCTCACGGAGGCGCCCATTCTGCTCATCAAGACGGCTTGGGGAGGAAAGAGTCTCCACACCGATTTTCGTCCACCGAGTGCCGGACCGTATGTCTTCCATGAGACGCAGCTCGCGCAGCTTCAGAAGCAGGGAAAAGACATCGAGAAGATCAAAGCGGACAAAGTGACCGAAACGGGCGCTTTTTATCGCCAGATGATTCAGCACGTGAAAACCGTGCTCGGTGATTTGAAGCAGGTTGTTCCAACCTACCATGCTGCGGAAGGTTACGAACTGGCTGGCTTCGCCTGGTTCCAAGGCTGGAACGACCTGGTGGACAGCGGAACCTATCCGAATCGCGACAAGCCTGGCGGCTACGATGCCTACAGCGAGGTTTTGGCGCACTTCATCCGCGATGTGCGCAATAATCTGAACACGCCAAAGCTGCCTTTCGTCATCGGCGTGATGGGTGTTGGAGGCCCCACTGCCGAGTATTTACCTGAGCAGAAGCGCTATCAGGCCACGCACGACCACTTTCGTGC
>JBEIGR010000253.1:0-7380 GCA_040381795.1 Verrucomicrobiaceae bacterium
ATGAAGAGAACTTTTTCCTTGTCGCCGCGATAGGCGGCCCCTAAAACACGCGCTTTCCTGCACTCCCCAACTCGAACAACACATACCAACCATACCCTCAACATCACGACTATGAGCGAAAACAATCGAATGAGACTTCTCTGGGCCGGATTCATGGCCATTCTGGCCGCCGGCGTCGGCTTCGCCATCCGTGGCGGCATCTTTGACAACTGGGGCAAAGAGTTCGGCTTCACGGGAGCCCAGCTCGGTGCCATCGGCGGCGCGGGTTTCTCCGGCTTCTGCTTCGGCATCATCTTCGGCGGCCTGATCGTGGACAAAATCGGCTACGGCAAGCTCGTCGCCCTCGCTCTCGTCTGCCACATCCTCTCCGCTTTTGTGACCTTTGGTGCCAGCTCACCCGCGAACGCGTATGACTTCCTCTTCTGGGGCATGTTCATCTTCGCCTATGCCAACGGCACGCTCGAAGCCGTGGCAAATCCTCTCGTGGCTACCCTCTTCCCTGAGAACCGCACGCATTACCTGAACATCCTGCACGCCTCCTGGCCTGCTGGCATGGTGCTCGGCTCCGTGGCCGGCTGGGTGCTCGACGACAAGATGCAGGTCGGCTGGAAAACCCAGCTCGCCCTCTACCTCATCCCTACCGTGCTCTACGCGATCATGTTCATGGGGCAGAAGTTCCCGAAATCCGAAGCCGCCGAGAAAGGTGCCAGCTTCGTCAGCATGCTCAAGCCAGTCGGCATCCTTGCCTCCATCGTCGCCTGCTACCTGCTCGCCAATTTCTTTGGCGATATCGTGAAGGCCTTCTCGCCTGATAACGCCAAGATCATCGGTTACGCCATCGGTGGCGCTCTCCTTATCGCCGTGGCGGTGATCACCAAGGGCTCCATCGGTTCCTTCATCCTTTTCGTGCTTTTCGTGACCCACGCACTCGTCGGCGCGGTCGAACTCGGCACGGATGGCTGGATTCAGAATATCACAGGCAACCTCTTCACCTCCGAGGAAGGTAAATATCTCTTCATCTGGACCTCCGCCATCATGTTCGGCCTGCGTTTCTGCGCTCACTGGATCGAAAAGACCCTCAAACTCTCCCCCATTGGCCTGCTGCTTGTTTGCTCCATCATCGCGGCCATCGGCCTCGTGCTCGCCAGCAGCATGCAGACCTTCACCGTGGCCCTCGTGGCTCTCGGCATCTATGCTGTCGGCAAGACCTTCTTCTGGCCCACCATGCTCGCTGTCGTGGGTGATCGCTATCCGCAGTCCGGCGCGGTGGCCATGTCCATCATGGGCGGCATTGGCATGCTTTCCGCCGGGATCATCGGCGGTCCAGGCCTCGGCTACTGCAAAGACCGCTTCGCCGGTGAAGCCCTCAACAAGGCTGACGCCGCTCTCTACAGCGAGTACAAAGCCGCCACACCTAGCTCCTTCCTCAATCTGAAGTCCACTGAGGTCTTCGGCCTCGACGGCACCAAGCTGGCTGCCGCCAAGGAAGCCAAGGAAAAGACCCCGCAGCAGAAGACCGTCGTCGAAGCCGATCAGGCTGGTGACCGCGCCACGCTGAAAGCGGATGCCTACATCCCTGCTGTAATGGCCGCCATCTACCTGCTCCTGCTTCTCTACTTCAAGAGCATCGGTGGCTACAAAGCCGTGAAGATCGACGAGGCCGCGTAAAGCCTCCTCAAAGCATCTCGTCCACTCCAGCGGCGTCCCTTCACTGGGACGCCGTTTTTGTTGGGTTCACCGGTTGGGGGAATAGAGGTTTACCCAAGCCCACGGCAACGACTCGGCGAAGCAAAGTAGTCCTCTCGCTCCGCGAGAGGACCGTGGCGCATCGCAGTTCATTGGACATCCTACGACGAGCACGCAGGGAGCCTGTGGCCACTACCCGCTCAATTTCGCTAGGCCGTTTTGGAAACCATCTAGAGACACCGAAGGCACGCCAGCGGAGTAGCCAGCCGTAGGCTGCCCTTAGGTGGTGCGAAGCCACAGCAACTGAGCAAAAAGGCTTTCGCCAGCATGAAGGATACTTGGAGTCTGTGAACCGGTGAGTAGGCCAGGCGTCCTGCTCATCTCGCGGAGCGAGATGGCCACTTTGCTTCGCCTGATCATTGCCGACAGGTTTTCAAACACGGCCAGATGCTTCACTCAATCCAGAATGAGCCAGCGAGAGGCGACCACCTGCTTGATCCAGACGCATTGCTCAGACTGCGCATTCTCCGGGTAGGCGATGCGCAGCGTGTAGCCGGCCGTGTTGGTGCCTTTGCGAGTGTGGGCGAGCTTGCTTTCCAGCCAGCGGCCCAGCTCGGTTTCGCGTTCACAGAAGCCGTAGAGCATGTCCACGCCGTTTGCGGCGATCATTTTGACGCAGAGATACTTCGCTGAGTCGGCGAACTCGTAATTGTAGTAGTCGAACAGCCTCACGAAGGCGCGGATCTGCGCGGGCTCGACGGGTTTGAGCTTTTTCAGCTCTCCAAAGGCTGGGTTCGAGTAACCCGCGAGGCTTTCCCAGTCCACCAAGAAGCGGCCGTTGGTGCCGCGGCGCATGGCTAGTTCGACGAGGCCGGTGGGGCGGCTGCTGGCATGGCTGAAGTAGAGGATCTCCGCCTTGCCATCGAGCATTAAGCGGGATTTCTGCTTCAGCTCGGTGTGGTCGGGGTCCGTCTCCCCCTGCCTTTCATAGTAGTCCTCCATGAGCGGCTTTACCTTCTCCGGGTTGTACACATAAGGCAGGCGGTCTTTGACCTTCAAAGCCTTCCAGAAACCTTGAATCGTCTCCATGGCCTCGATGTAATCCGGGGCTTGCTCCTGCAGTGGCAGATCCTGAAATTCACTCGGCGGAGGGACGATGCCTTCGACGGCCACGCCCTTGGGGGCCATCTCCTGGAGGGAGACGATGGGGGTATCTGGTGCGCCGGAATCCGAGAGAATGCCCGCCTCAGCATCCAGGCCGAGCTTTTCCAGATCACGCAGCCTTGCTTCGTGCACGCGAGCCCGTTCTTGGATGGTCTGGCGTTTGGTGAGGTCCTGGAAAAACCAGCGCCAGCCACCGACCAAGACGAGAATGAGAACCACACAAACAGTGCCCGTCACGCCCATGAAGGCACGGTGGGGGGTGGTAGAACCAGAGGTCATGAGTGCGGTTGGGGAAAATGGATGGGAAGGGATATTGGCGGGGAACCCGCTGTATCTCAAGCACTTACACCATGGAGTTCGGACCCCAGATGCCTTGGCAACTCAGGCTTGCCACCCGTGCTATGCCTTGCGCCGGAGGCGGCCAGCGTCTAGAAACCTCGCATGCTGGAAATCAATGCGCTCGCCCACGTCATCACCCGCAAAGGCAAAGACCCGCTTCATGTGCTTGAGCAGGTCGGTTTTTCCATCCCTGGCGGTCATCTGCTCGCCCTCATCGGCCCGACAGCGAGCGGGAAGACCACGCTTCTCCAGGTGCTGGCCGGCCTCACGGAGGCCTCCGGTGGCTCCATCATGCGGAAAGGCCGTGATCTCGTCTCCAGGCCCCTGCACCCCAATGAACTCGGCTGGGTGACGCCGCATGACGATTGCCTGCACGCCCATCTCACCGTGCGGGAAAGCCTCATGAGTGCGCTGATGCTCCGGGCCGCTGGGCTCAGCCGCGATCAGATCGTCTCAAAAGTCTCCCATATCCTCGTGGTGGTCGGTTTAGAAAACATCGCCTCGGAGCGGGTAGGCCCGCTGCCGCTGGCGCAGCGCCGGAGGCTGAAGCTGGGACTCGCTCTCGTCTCTGATCCCGTGCTCGTGCTGTGCGATGATTTTACGCACGGCCTGGATGTACGCTCGGAGCGGGAAATGGAGGCGTTGCTGCGGCTCGTGGCGGCGGACCAGCCTGGTCGCATCGTCATTCACGCCACGGATAGCCTCGCCAACCTCACCGCCTACGATACCACGCTCGTGCTGCATGAGGGGTATGTGACCTTTCACGGTCCCGCCAAAGCCCTTCCGCATTATTTCACCGTTCCCACTTACGACGAGGTCTATTCACGCCTCGCCAAGCGCCCTGCGCAGCGCTGGGGAGATTCGTGGATGCGCCACCGTGATTCGTATTATGCCGCCTTCAAGTTGGGAGCCACCGCTGAGGAACTCTCCGCTGCCGAGGAAGATACCTCGGATCTAGATAAGACCGTCGTCATGAAGCAGCAGGCCGCCGAGGCGGAAGAGAAGGAGTCGAAAAAATCCACCGAAGAGGATGCCCGCCCGGTGCTGCCACTGCCCGGCCTTTTTTCCCAGGCCACCCATCTCATGAAGCGTCGCTGGACGCTTCTGCGCCGGGTGCGCCGGGAGTGGATCACCCATGTGGGCCTGCTCGTCGGGGCACCGGTGATCGCTTGGCTGCTCGTGCAACCAAATCTGCGCCACTTCAAAGAAGGCGCGGAGGTTTGGGCGGCTGCCTACACCACCTCGATGATCTACTTTGTGATGGTGCTGCTCATCCTTTTCATGAGCTTGAGGCTCTCCTCACGTGAGTTTGCCGCGATGAAGACCGTCAACGGACGCGAGCGTGTGGCCGGGGTGCGTCCTGCGGCCGTGCTGGTGGCGGCGCTGCTGTTTGTGATCCCCGTCTCGCTGCTTCAGAGCTTCTGGATGGGCATGTTTATGGAACTCGTCACGGGGGGCTTGCCCGGTCATGGCGGCGCTCGTTTGATCCTTCCTGCCCTCACCGGCATCGCCTTTGCCTCGCTCTGCCTCGGCATCTCGGCCAATGCCTCGAACGCTGGCCGTGCCCATAGCGCCTGCCTCACCCTGCTCTGCGCGAATGTCATCTTCAGTGGTGCTTTGCTCGGCTTTCCCCGCCTGCTGGGTCATCTCGTTCATCCCTTTATCACCGCCCACTATGGCTGGTCCGGGATCATCGAGACGCTGAAGGACGATCGCCTTTTCCCCGCTATCAGCACCTTCGTGCGCACCTGGTTTGCCACGCCGGACATCGCCGCTGGCATGCTGCTCGTGCATTTCGTCATCGGACTCATCCTCGCCTGGATCGGCCTGCGCCGTCGCGAGGCCTGATCTCAGCCTTCCAGGGCTTCGCGGATGCGGAGCTTCCACATTTCGGCCCGCTGAGCGAAGGTCTTATCTTCGTCCTGATAGAGAATGCCACGGGAGACATTGACGAGGAGCGGAGCCTGGCGGCCGCTGCCTTTTAGCGCGGACAGATCTCCGCCTTGGGCACCGAGGCCGGGGATGAGCAGCGGCACATCGGGGATGCGGGTGAGCACATCAGGCGCCGCATTGGTCAATCCGACGACAAGCCCGGCCTGCGACTGCCCTGCGGTCATATCGGCGACGAGTTCGTAGATGTGGCGATCACCGGCTTTTTGCAGCTCGATGTCTTTGGCTCCAGGATTTGAAGTCACGCCGAGGAGGTAAATGCCTTTGCAGCTGTATTTGAGGAAGGGCTCCAAGGTATCGCGGCCCATGTAAGGATTGAGCGTGACGGCATCGGCATGGAGCACTTCAAAGCAGGCCTTGGCGTAGTAGCCTTGCGTTTCGCCGATGTCTCCGCGCTTCACATCGAGCACGGTGGGAATGTCCTGCGGGATGGCGGCCATGATCTCCTCCAGCATTTTCATTCCCTGCCAGCCGAGGGCCTCAAAGTAGGCGGCGTTCGGCTTGAAGGCCGCCGCGTGAGGGGCTGTCTGCTCGATGACGTTTAAGATCCACTTCTTGGTGCTATCACTGGCATCGGTGGCACGGACGTCGAGGCCGACGCAGAGGTTGGAACCGGTGGCGGTGATGCGGGCGCGGAGCTTGTCGAGGAAGGTCATGGGGACGTTTGCATGGCACAGGATTTCTCCTGAGCCAAATCGAAGATTCGGTGCTCACTCCAGATACTCACCGGAGACGATTTCTTCCTCGCTGGCATCGGCGTGGATGCTGCCGGAGATGACGCGGTGGGTGATGTCTTCGAGGTATTGCTGGAGGACCTTGCTCAGCTCCATGAACTCGGGCCAGAGGGTGTCATCGACGAAGCTTTTTGGCACGCGGACCATGACGGTGTTTCGCCTCTGGCGGGCGTAGCGGTAGGGGCGGAGGTCGTAGCGGCGCAGCAGGGCCACGAAGAGCTTCTTCGACCAGCCATCAACGAGGGTGAATTTGTATTCGATGGGCTTTTCGACCTGCGCGGTGCTTTTCAGCCGCTGCTGAATGCGACGCATGGCATCCGCCGCGGCCTCTTTTTCACCGGGCGTGGCCGCTCCGGCGTAGAGGCGCTCGATTTTGCGCAGCTTTTCGAGCAGTTCGGCTTCCTGCATCAGTCGAAGACGATGGTTTTGTTTTTGAAGACCAGCACGCGGTCCCGCACATGCCACCAGAGGGCCTTGGCGAGCACGTTTTTCTCCAAATCACGGCCGAGGCGCACGAGATCCGGCACGGTGTCTTCATGACTTACCCGCATCACGTCTTGATGGATGATGGGGCCTTGGTCGAGCTCGGCGGTGACGTAGTGGCTGGTGGCTCCGATGATTTTTACGCCGCGCTCGAAGGCCTGGTGATACGGTTTGGCACCGACGAAGGCTGGCAGGAAGCTGTGGTGGATGTTGAGGATGCGATTCGGAAACTCCGCGATCATGGCCTGGCCGATGATCTGCATGTATTTCGCCAGCACGACAGTGTGGATGCGCTCCTGTTTGAGGAGCGAGATCATGGCCTGCTCCTGCTCGGCTTTGTTATCCTTGGTGATGGGGAAAAGATGGAACGGAATGCCAAAGCGATCGGCGGCCGGTTTGAGTGTGTCGTGATTGGCGACGATGATTGGGATCTCGACGGGGAGTTCACCGGCTTCGTGGCGGGCGAGGAGATCGTAGATGCAGTGATTCTCTTTGGTGACGAAGAGGGCGAGGCGCTTCTTCTGGCTGGAGAAAGCCAGTTTGAGCTGCATCTCGTGACGGCGGGCCATGGGCTGGAGGCGGGCCTCGATCTCCTCCTTTTCGAGGGTGAATTTTTCTAAGCTCCACTCGAGGCGCATGAAGAAGGCGTTTTGCTCTTCGTCGATGTGCTGTTGGAGGTCGATGATGTTTCCCTGATGGGAGGAGATGAAGCCGGTGACATCATGGACAAGCCCTGGGCGGTCTGGGCAATGAATGAGAAGCGTGGCGGTTTCGTGCATGGTGAAAATGAGCCGCAGAGGACATCATTTTCGAGGGCGGGGGAAGAAGAATTGCAGGCAAAAAGCCGCCGTTTGTCCTGAATCCGCTAGAAGGGATCAAAATCTGCGGCGGCACCGGAGCAGCGCCAGGAGGCCGAGGAGTAGCAGAACGGCCCGCGAGGGTTCAGGGACGAAGGCGACGAGGATGTTGCCCGTGGTGTTGAGCTGGCTGGTATCCCAAAAGAGGCCACCGGGAAGCGTGGGGG
>JBEIGR010000254.1:0-7357 GCA_040381795.1 Verrucomicrobiaceae bacterium
AACATCGGCTTTTCCGGCAATGGACGCATGGATGCGGCCGTCGGTGATTTGATCAACGAACTCGATGCCGCCGCGATCGTGATCGATTGCTGCCCGAACATGGGTCCGGCCGATGTGACGGCCAAATGCGTGCCGCTGGTGAAGCAATTGCGAGCCAAGCATGCCACCACACCGATCATCCTCGTCGAGGACCGCCGTTTCACGAATTCCTGGATCACCCCCGCGAAGGCCAAATTTCACGACGATAACCACGCGGCGTTGAAAGCGGCCTTTGAGCAGCTCCAGGCCGAAAAAGTGGCCAATCTGAGCTACATCAGCGGTGATGCGCTTTACGGCACCGATGCCGAGGGAGCGAACGATGCATCCCACGCCACCGATTTAGGATTCATGCGCCAAGCGGATGTGTTCGAGCCAGTGCTGCGTGCGGCGCTGAAGTAACCCGCATGCCCTGAGGAACTCAAATCACGCTCAAAGCCCGATTATACAATAAACGGTCTGTCCCTTTATAAGATGCCGCTTGCTCCGTTTCGGTCTCCCGGTTACTCGTTCCCATGCGACAAGCTCGACTCAAGGCCCCCTCCCATCACCCGCTGGCCTACTACCACTGCGTCTCCCGCGTCGTGAACCGGGACTTCGTCTTGAAAAATGCGGAGCGGGAGATGTTCGTCGGCCTCATGCGGATGTATGAAAAGCTTTGCCAGGTCCGCGTGGTGACTTTTTGCGTGCTTTCCAATCATTTTCATGTGCTGGTGGAGGTGCCGCGTCGGCCGGATGTGATGCCTTCCGAGGCTGAGCTGCTGGGAATCATTTCGAGGTCGTTGGGGAGGACAACAGCCCACTTGGTGCAGGTGGAAATCGACCAACTTCGCAAGGCTGGCGCTCATGCGGCAGCTCAAAAGATCATCGATGGCTGGACGGCTCGAATGTGGGACATCAGCTCGTTCATGAAAGCGCTGAAACAGCGCTTCACGCAGTGGTTTAACAAGCATCATCAGCGGAAGGGCACGCTCTGGGAGGAGCGGTATAAAAGCACGCTGGTGGAGGGTGGTGGCAATGCGCTGGCGATGACCTCGGCCTATATTGATCTGAATCCCGTGCGCGCCGGTTTGGTGAAGGATCCGAAAGACTATCGCTGGTGCGGGTATGCGGAGGCCGTGGTGGGGATCAAGATGGCTCGCGGTGGCATTGAGCTGGCAGCGCGGGCACAATTGGGTGGTGTGAAGCCGGATGCGGGGACGCTGGAGCACTACCGGCGATTGCTTTTCACCTGGGGGGTGACGTCAAAGACTGGAGCCGGAGGTGTGAAAGCAGGAGCGATCAGCCGTGAGGATGCTAAGAAGGTGCTAAAACGAGGCGGCAGGCTGCCAGTGGCTGCGGCTCTGAAGTGTCGGATGCGCTACTTCACGGACGGAGCAGTGCTTGGGGGCCGTGATTTTGTGAACGGTATTTTCAAGGCGCAGCGCAGCCGGTTTGGCGCGACGCGGAGAGACGGGGCACGGGTCGTGCGCGGCTTGGAGGCGACGGAGGGCGAGAAAAAGCTCTTCGCGATGCGTGATCTCCGTGTCCGGGTGTTTGATGCGTCTTGATGAGACAGTGTGCTTACGCCTGCTCGGTCGTGTGGAAGTCCGGGTAGGCGTTGGCGGCGTGCTCGGCGAAGTCGAGGCCATCGATCTGTTCGGTATCGCTGGCGCGGAGGCCGACGAGGAGATCGACGAGCTTGAAGATGCCAAAGCAGATCACGAAGGCTGTGATAGCAATGCTGAAGGTGCCGAGCGTCTGTACACCGAGTTTTTGAGCATTGAAACCGGCTTGATCGAAGAGGGCCACGCTGATCGTGCCCCAGAGGCCGTTGCAGAGATGCACGGGAACCGCGCCGACGGCGTCGTCGAGCTGGGCACGTTCGAGAGCGATGGTGGCGACGGTGGTGATCACGCCGGCGATGATGCCAACGATGAAGGCGGCGGCAGGGGAGATGTTGGCACAGCAGGCGGTGACGCCCACAGCGCCACCGAGACTGCCATTGAGCGTGATGCCCACATCGGGGCGGCCTTGCACGAACCACATCGAAATCATGGCGGACAAAGCAGCGGCAGCTGGTGCGATGGTGGTGTTCACGGCGATGCGGCCGATGCTGGCATTGCCGATGAGGGTGGAGCCGGCATTGAAGCCAAACCAGCCGAACCACAGGATGAAGACGCCGAGCGCAGCGAGCGGGATGTTATGCCCGGCGATGAGTCGCGGTGTGCCGTCTTTGGCAAAGCGGCCATGCCTTGGCCCGATGACGATGATGCCAGCGAGGGCGCAGGCTCCGCCGCAGGCGTGGACGACGCTAGAGCCCGCGAAGTCGATGAAGCCCATGCTTTCGAGCCAGCCTTTCGTTCCGCCGACACCGAAGGCTCCGCCAAAGCTGCCCCAAGCCCAGTGGCCGCAGAGCGGGTAGATAATGCCGGCGAGCAAGGCCGCGTAGATGAGATAGCCGACGAATTTCGTGCGCTCGGCCATGGCACCGGAGACGATGGTGCAGGCGGTGCCGGCAAACACGACCTGGAAGAACCAGAAGGACCAAAGCTTGTCATCGCCCGGCAGATTGGAGAGCCAGAAGGAATCCGTGCCGATCCATCCGCCTGCGCTGGTGCCAAACATGAGGCCAAAGCCGATGAAGAGGAAGACGAGCGAGCTGATGCAGAAATCGAGGAAGTTCTTCATCACGATGTTGATGCTGTTTTTCGCTCTCGCGAAGCCCAGCTCGACCATGGCAAAGCCTGCCTGCATCATGAAGACGAGCGCTCCGGCGAGAATCATCCAGACGTGGTTCAAATTGAGCTGCACGGCCTCGATTTCGGCCTTGGCGGCGGTTTCCGCCGGGGCAGGCGAGGAAACGGTGGCTACATGTGGAGCATCCGCTTTTCCAGGTGCGATGTTTTCGGCGATTTTATCGAGTTTCGTGATGATGACGTCGAGTTTGGTGTCGATCTTTGCGGCGTCCTGTCCGGCAGCGAGAGCAGCGCAGGCCAAGGCGGCAGAGATGATGAGAAGGCGGATCAGGTTCATGCGGGCGGTCAGAGTTGGAGTTCAGCCAGCGAGGCTTCGAGTTCGGTGAGGAGCTGGCGGCGCTTGGCGGTGTTCGGGACGTGCTGGAGGATGCTGGCGGCGAGTTTTTTGACCTCGGCAGCCGGCAGGCGATAGGGGTCCTTGGTCTGCGAGGCTTCGAGGGTGCGGTCGATCAAATTGGAGGCTTGGCCGCGGCCCATGACCTTGCCGAGAATGCCTTCGACGGCTTTACGCACGCTGCCCCATTGATTCACGACGGGCTCGGCTTTGTCAGTGATCTGCGTGAGGGCCTTGGGAGAAGTGACGAAGAGTTGCTCAATGCCGGTGGAGGCGGGTTTGGCATCGCTCGAGGCCGCGGCGAGGGCGGCGGCATGATCGCTGAGCAGCACGGAGCCGGCGCTGGCGGCCAGATCGGGATCGGCCTTGGCGGTGAGGAAAAAGACGAGCGAGACCTCTTCTCCAGCGACGATGAGCAGCACGCCGCCGTCGAACTCGAGGTAAATCTGCTGCATCCGGCGGCGAACCTGGCGGTAACCGGCGAGTAATTCCTCCAGGCGCTCACGCAGCTCCTCGGCTCGGCTTTCAGCGAAGGGCATCTGGCGGTGGATGGTGTGCTTGCTTTTAAAGAGCAGCACACCCGCGACGCCGTCGAGACGTTGCAATGCGGCGGCGGCGGAGATGACGGGTTCGAGGCTCATGAAGACGTGCGCAAATTATCGGCCGAGCGATTCGAGCACCTGCTTGATGGAGCGGCGGCTGGTCTGGATGGAGCCGTGCCAGCTTCCTTGGTTCTGCCCTGCGGCGAGGGATGTTTGGCCGTCGCGGTCTTCGAGGATGCACGCCTCCAGCCGCCGCATGCCGAGCGTTTCAGCCAGCCTCGCTGCGTAGTAGCTTACATAATTCACCTCGCCGGAGAAGCGCTGAGCGTTTTCAGGATCACCCCCAGAGATGTGTTCGCGTCCGCTGACCGTCTCGATCTTGATGAGTGTGGGATCGGGTTCCATGCGGATGACATTGGTGGGCTGCCCGGACCGGGCGCTGGAGATGGGAATGATGCGCGTGGGATCCATCGATGAGATCAACAATTAGCAGCCCTTGTGCCAAAAGACGGTTGCGTTCGTGGCGAGCACCGTCATGGATCGCCGCCGATGAGCGAGAGCAAAACGCAACTAATCAACATGGCGGTGGAAGAAGCCGATGAGGCGCGGGTAGCCGCCGTGTCGGCCGAGCAGGCGGCGGAGGGCGCTGAAAAAGCAGCCGAGGCTGCGGCGGTGGATGCGCGGGTGGCTTTGGAGAAGTTTGAAGCTGCGGAAGTCGAGGCGGAGAAGAAGCAGGCCTCGATCGAGCTCTTCGAGCTCTGCACGGCCATTCTTCTCGGTCTTGGTGCCATCTTTTCCGGGATCGCCAGCCATCAGGGCGGCCTGTGGGATGGTGCCTCGCTGGAGGCCTACAGCCAGGCCTCGACGATCTCCACGCAAGCGGCGGACGCGGCCAGTCTCGCGAACGCCATCATCACCCACGACAACAATGTGAACCTCCAAGCCATGCAGATGATCTGGCAGGCGCAGCTCCTGCCGCCAGATCATCAGGACCGCGAATTCCTCTTGCATCAGGCGAGCGTCTTTTACCTCCGCCAGGCCAGCGATGAGGCCTACACGGCCCTGGGGCTGCCGGAGGATGCGCGAAAGATGTATAAGGAATCCGGCATCGAGAGCATCCCCGAGGAGGAGCTGCTGATGGTGCAGCGGAAGGAGTACAACCCCGACTACTATCTGGCGATGTACTCGGGCAGCGATGAGAAGTATAAAGAGGCCAAGGTGAAGTTCGACGAAGGCAGCCACGCGAACAACGCAGGTGATTACTTCTCACTGGCGGGCGTTTACTACGCGTTGAGCCTGTTCTTTGCCGGTATCGGCCTCGTCTTCAAGACGGGCATGCGCTGGTGGTTCTTCTCCATCGGATTCTTCATCTTCGTGGCCACCACCATCTACATGTTCACGCTCGAATGGGCCTAATTTGCCTTCGCACATCATGATTCGCAGAGACGAAAACGGCCATGTTCACTTTGGGCGCTGGCTTGATTTCATCCTCCAGGCGCTCATCGCTGTAAATCTGATCACGCTGGCACTCGAGACGCTGCCAAATCTCTCTGAAGAGCAGATTTACTGGCTGGAAATGATCGAAGTGGTCAGCATCGCCATCTTCACCGTCGAGTACCTCGCCCGCTGCCTTCTTTCGCGGCCGCTGTTACGCTATGCTGTATCGTTTTACGGCATCGTCGATCTGCTTTCGATCCTGCCCTTCTACCTCAGCGCGGGCCTGGATCTCCGCAGCGCCCGTGTGCTGAGGATGATGCGCCTATTCCGGCTCTTCAAGCTCACCCGATACAGCAAGGCTGCTCGGCGTTACCGCCATGCCTTCGTGATCGCCCGGGAGGAGTTGGTGCTTTTTGGCTGCGCGGCGTTGATCGTGCTCTACCTAGCGGCGGTGGGCATTCACCACTTCGAATGCGAGGCCCAGCCGGACAAATTTGCCTCCGTGCCGGATTCCATGTGGTGGGCCATGGTCACCCTGACGACGGTGGGCTATGGCGATGTGTATCCGATCACGCTCGGCGGTCGGCTTTTTACCTCCGTGGTGCTCCTGCTCGGTCTCGGCTTCGTGGCGGTGCCTACCGGTCTCCTCGCCGGAGCACTGTCCAGGGCCCGCGAGCAGGAAAAGAAGCTCGAAGAGGAGGAGGAAGCGCTGGCTGCCTCCAAGGCCGCCGCAGAAGCCTCCGAGGAGAAGTAGCCGCAGCGGTGCCAATTGCTTCGGAAGCCTGAAAAACCGGCCTTTCGGGGACTTTGTGAAAATTTTCACAAAAGGGCTTGCCCAACCCTTTTTGGCTGGCTAGAACAATCTGCTTCCCCCGTTTTGGGCTTCCACCACGCGCCATGCTTTTCCCAATCCAATCAGCCTCGTTTTCTCCCGTGCTCGCCAACGTGAGCCCGAAAGCAGCGGAATTGGTTCAGAGCACGGGCGTCTTGAGTTTCCTCACCAATTCAGTCGTCGTGGCGTTGGTGGTGCTTGGCATTGTTTTCTACTTTTCTCGCTCGGCCACGCGGAACATGTCACTGGTGCCTCACAAGGCGCAGAATTTCTTCGAGTTCATCATCGAATTCCTCTACGGTCGTGTGGAAGGCATCGTGGGCACGAAGCAAGCGAAGCTAGCCTTTCCTCTTCTTGGCACCCTTTTCATCTACATCCTCGTTTCGAACTGGTTTGGCCTCATTCCCGGCGTGGGAACCATTGGTTTTGGCATCAATTCTCATGGTGAAGTGCATGAACCTTTGCTGCGTCCGCCGACAGCCGATTTGAATGGAACCTTGGCGCTCGCGATTTCGGCCTTCCTCGTTTGGTTTTATCTCACGATCAAAGAAGTCGGTGTCTGGGGCTTCATTATGCACACCTTCGGCCCCAAAGGTGGTCTGAAGGGCTTCATGGGCTTCGTGGTTGGTTTGGTGTTCCTTTTCGTGGGCGTCATCGAAATCGTTTCCATCGTGCTTCGTCCGATGACCCTTTCCGTCCGACTCTACGGTAACATTTTCGCCGGTGAGAGCGTGCTTCACACACTCGGGGGCCTTCTCGATAACTCAGGCGGCCTCGCCAGTTTCGCGGGCAGCGTGCTCTTCCCCTTCCCGTTCTATTTCATGGAGTTGCTGGTGGGTTTGCTCCAAGCCATCGTCTTCACGCTGCTTTGCACCGTTTACATCCAGCTCTCCACCACCCATGACGACCACGGTCATGAGGAGGGCGATCATCACTAATCTCTGAATTTGCCCGCGGGACCATGCGCAACGTGTGGACGCAGGCGACACAACACCAACACCCAACTCAATAATATACTATGACAATGGAACTTATCTCCATGGCCGCTGATGGCGCTTCTGCCGTCGCCTCTTCCGGTATCGCCGGCAACATCACCCAGGCCATCGGTGGCGCTGGCGCCGCCATCGGCGTGGGCCTCATCGGCTCCAAGGCTGTGGAAGCCGTCGGTCGCAATCCCGGCGCTTTCGGTAACATCCTGACCCTCGGCATTATCGCCATGGCTCTCGCTGAAGGCCTCGGCATTCTTGCCTTCTTCTTCAGCAAGTAAGTCTTTCTGGGCGGCGGGCCGCGTCATGCGGCCCGCCGCCTTCCTCTTTTCCTTTCTCTCGTAAGTCACCCTTCATTTCGTTCGCTCTGCCATGGAACTCCTCTCGCCCACGCTTGCAACACTCACTCCGGTACTCGCTGCCGGTCAGGTGGACGAAATTGTGCAAAAATT
>JBEIGR010000255.1:0-7346 GCA_040381795.1 Verrucomicrobiaceae bacterium
ATGGGCCACCAAAAGGACAAGAAGAAGCCCGGCAACAAGCCGCCGAAGCTCGGAGGTTAGTTCTAGAAGGCGAAGAACGAATTTCTGAATGACGAACTGGCCCGGATCGCATACCGGGTCAGTCATCATGAACGCCTCCGCTCTCGAACACGCCCAGCACATTCTCGATGCCATGCTCGGTTATCTGGGCTTCACCGCCCAGATCGAGCAGGATGACGGTCCAGATGGCCCCACACTCCAGGTTTTGACGAAAGACAGCGATGCCCTCATCGGTCGCCGTGGAGAGGTGCTGGAGGACATCCAATACCTCGTGAATCGCATCCTCTACCGCCACATGCCGGAGGCCCCGCGCATCCGCGTGGATGTGGAATTCTACCGCTCCATGCGCGAGGACAAAATGATCGCCCGCGCCAAAGAACTCGCCGAAAAGGTGCGAGCCACCGGCCTGCCTGCTGAGCTACCGCCGATGAACAGCTACTACCGCCGCCTCATTCACAATGTCTTCGTCGATAACCCTATGGTGGCCAGCGTCAGCGAAGGCGGTGAGGCCCGCTTCAAGCGCATCATCCTTCAGCGGCGCCAAAAATAATCCCTGCCAGCTCGAATCCCCTCTTTACGAGGGAGGTGCTTTTTGATTATTTTTCCCTTTCGTCCCGACTTTTCCCGAAATCATTCCCAACACCATGAAACTGAGCCGTTCCCTGCTTTTCCTCGCGCTAGCCGCCACCTCCACCGGCCTGCTTCGCGCCGATATTGTCACCCTCAAGGATGGCAAGAAACTCGAGGGCACCATTTTGGAGCAAAAGCCGGAAGGCGTGCTCATGAAGTACAAGGTCACCGCCAAGATCATGGATGAAAAGTTTATCCCCATGGCTGAGATTGCCCCGGGCGGCATTTTGAAGGAGAAGCCCGAGGAAGTTGAGATCAAGGAACTACGCAAGTTGGTGCCCACGGTGGACCTGATGACCGCCGAAAAGTATGAGCAGCTTATTCAGGACCGTCTCCGCCCCTTCGTGAACCGCTACCCCGGCACTCCGCAGGCCGATGAGATCAAAAAAATGATCGATGAGCTCCAGTTGGAAAAGGAAAAGGTCGTCTCGGGGGGGATCAAATTGGAAGGCCGCTGGCTCACCGCCCAGGAAGCCCGGGCGGAGAAAGCTAATGTGGATGCCTATCTGATCCGCCAAGCCATGAATGAAAAGGCTGCTACAGGAGACTGGAGCGCCGCGCTGCGTGAGTTTGACCAGCTCACGGACAAAAAGAAATTTCACCTCGCGTCGATCTACTATCCCAAGGCCGTGGAGGAAGCTCTCGCCATCCTGACCAACTACGACGCGAAGCTCTCGCAGATGATCAAGGACCAGCCCGTGCTCCAAAAGCAGCGTGACGAAAGCCTCAAACGCCTCATCGAGCCTGATCTCACTCGTGCCAAATCCGCCATCGACAAGGAAGTGAGCGATGCGGATACCAGGGAGGAACTGGAGCGAAAAGACAGCAAATGGCTCACGCCTTACAAATACAATCTCAAGCTCCTGCAAGACCTGCAAAAGAATGTCCTCGCTGAAAAAACCAAGCTACAGAAGGTGAACATCTCCCAGATCACGAAGATCTGTGATCACCTTCATCAAGCCACCATTCACTTCTACGGTGAAAAGATCGTTGAGGGAGAGTTGGCGCTGGCGGAAGCCATCAAGGCTGCACCGGCAAACCCGGAGTATGGGCCCATCATTCAAATCTACATGAACGGCTTCAAACAGAAGCGTATGGAGTATGCCATGAAGCAGCAGGCAGCCGCCACCAATGCCGTCATTGGTGCTCCAGCCGTGAATCCTGCTGCACCAGGCGTTGGCGCACCCGGAGTCGATTCAGCCGTCGCTCGTGCCTTGGCCGTGGCAGGTGGTCAGGCTCAGCCTACCCAGCCCACTGCAGCCATGCCTCAGCCAGTCAACGCCGCCCCTCAAGGCGTCGTCGGCCAGCCTCAGCAGGTGCCTGTTGGCACGGTGCCCGTGCAGCAGCCGATCAATCCTGGCATGACACCGCCACCTGCCGGTGGTGTTCCGCAGGCGGGGGTCCCCATGCAGCAGGCCGCTTATGTTCAGCCGGTCGCGCCTGCTCCTGCTCCGGCTGCCCCAGCTCCCGTCGAGGAGGAGGCCACCATCAGCATGGATACCATTCTCATGGTCGCTGGTGGGGCCGTGGTGCTGGTTCTCCTTCTGGTGGTCCTGTTGGGCAAAAAAAAGGCGAAAGGGGAGTAGCCCGTTCAGCGCATCGATTTTTCCCGAGGGGGCTGACGCATCTGCGTCAGCCCCTTTTTCTTGGGCTGGAAAGTAAGCCAACTTACACCACAGCCAGAAAACATGCTTTCAAAGTGTCACGACGGCACTGAAACAAGCCGCCATCCTTAATTCGAGTCAGATGAAGGGCCTTGGAGGCGACCAAATCACGGTTTGACACCCCCGGTGAACTCGTCACCATCGCCGCCCCTTCGCCGGTCCGGCCCTTCTGCCTGCCTGGCGGAGCGTGAAAACGACCCCACCTCATCTTGATCGCCTCCGTTCCCCTCTGCATCGCGTTTATGTGTGCCAGCACGCTCGCTGGCAAGCTCCAGCCTTCAGTTCAGACTCCGCCAGCCACCCCAACGCCGATCCGTTCAGTCGGACAGATCATCCCAGGCGTCAGAACCACCGCCTACACGCATTCCGAGGCCGACCATTTGCAATATGGTGCCCGCTCTGCCGCCGGCACTCAGTTGAAAGCCGGCTCCATCCGAAGTGCGGCCGCAGATTGGTCGATCTATCCTTTGGGCACGGTCTTCCAAATTCAGGGTGATCCTAGCGTCTATGTGGTGGATGATTACGGCCGCGCCCTCGTCGGCACCCGCACTATTGATATTTACCAGCCTACTACAGGCCTTATGAATCTTTGGGGCACTCGAAAGGTGAACATCCGCGTCCTGCGCTGGGGTTCGCCCGCCAAAAGCCTCGCGGTGCTCAAACCACGTGCTTCTAAGGCCCAGCACGTACGCGAGATGATCTCCCGCATTCAGCCCCAGGTCCGTCCGAGCTGAAAGCGGCTTACGGCCGCTCATAAAGCGCCGTAATGTCCGCCTGCGCTAGTTCAACAAGGTAAGAGCCGATCTTGGCTCCGAGGGCTTCGAGGTAGCGCTGGCCTTTTTCAGCCGTGGAATGCTGCGGATCGCCACTGCCGGTGTCGTGGGTGGCTTTCAGCCACTCACGCTGGGCCCAGGCCCACTTCTCGTTGATGGCTTTGAGGTTCCAGCGGTTGTCTGTGCCGGGGCCCCATTCGCTTTTTGGCAAAACGAGGTTCGGGTGAAGGTGGAGGATGAGGCTCGTCTCCCGCTCGTCCGCGTGATCCCCGAGGATGTCGAAGATGTCGTCGCCTTTCACGGCGTTGAACCAACTCACGGTGCTGAGAAACATCTTCGAGTGCTTACCTTGCAGCTCGCGGAGCATCTGGCGGAAATCATTGCCGCCGTGGCCGTTGAGGATGACGAATTTCGTCACACCCACACCTTCGAGGCTCGAAATCACATCTTCGAGCACCATCATCTGGGTGCTCGGGTTCATGTTGATGCAAAACGGGATCTCGAGCTGGCCTGTCTGCACGCCGAAGGGAATGTTAGGCAGGATGGCCACCTTTGCTCCGGCCTCCCAGGCCACGCGACCGGCCTCAGCGGCGATGGCGTCATTTTGCAGCGAATCCGTGGCGTAGGGCAGGTGCCAATTATGCGCCTCCGTGGCCCCCATCGGCAGCACAGCCACCTCGTAGCGCGTCTCTTTGACGTGCTTCCAGTTTGTTTCGGCAATGATCCAAGGACGAGGGCTCATGAGATAAGGATGGCGGATTACTTCTTCTCTTCCTTGAGCTTGCCCTGGTCTTCCAGCGTGTGCTTAAACTTCTCCGCCTTCGGCGTCACCACACCGCGGACGTAGCCTTGGTTGGGATTGCGCTCCTGGAAGTTTTGGTGGTAGTCCTCCGCCTTATAAAACTTCGCCAGCGGCACGATCTCCGTGGCGATGGGGTCTTTGAATTTCGGCTGGAAGGCCGTCTTGGAAGCCTCGGCGATCTGCTTCTGCTCGGGGCTGGTGTAGAGAATGATGGAGCGGTATTGCGTGCCGTAGTCATTGCCCTGGTAGGGGGTGCCTTTCGGGAGGAACTTACCGTGCTTCTCCATCGGCTCCTTCGTCACGCTGGTGGGATCGTGAGCATCCCAGAAAAGCTCCACGATTTCTTTGAAGGTCGTCACCGCTGGATCGAATTCGATTTCGATGACCTCCGCGTGGCCCGTTTCACCCGTGCAAATGTCTTCATAAGTCGGATTGATCGTTTTGCCGCCCGAGTAGCCGCTGACGACCTTCTTCACGCCCTTGAGCATCAGGTACTGCGCCTCGACGCACCAAAAGCAGCCGCCGCCAATATAGGCTTTTTCGGTTTTGGCAGCGGCAGAGGGAGTATCAGCGGCGGAGGCGGGGAGGCTCATGGCGGCAAAGAGGGCGGTGGTGAGGAGTTTAGCGAGGGATTTCATGGCTGGTGTGATGGCGTGTGCATCATGCGTGGTGTGAGATGGGAAACTTTCGCCAGAATTCCCGGCTTGGAGTCATTTTTTCATCGGGGCTGTCTTCCAGAGCGTCCACAGCTCGGGCGGAGCGGCGCTGCGATTCACCGGGCGGAGGTGCTGCACCTCGAAACGCCTCGAATCGAGACCGGCGGCCCATTTGGCAATCTCCCGGCTTTCTTCCGCCCCACCTTCATGGCCGGGATAAACGGCCAGGGTGAGGATGCCGCCGGGCTTCAGCAGTTCGATGGCCTGCGCCAGAGCCGCCAGCGTCGTTTCCGTGCGGGTGATGCAGCTTTTATCTGAACCGGGAAGGTAACCGAGGTTGAACATGATGGCCGCGATCTTGCCTTGAAGCTCCACCGGTAGGTTTTGCGCCATCGTTTCATGCCCGGCATGGAAAAGCGTGCGCATCTCCTGCGGCACCCGCTTCCGCGTCTCCTCCAGCGCCGCCGCCTGCACATCAAAGGCATACACCTGACCGCCCGGCGAGACGCACTGGCTCAGGAAGAGCGTGTCATGCCCGTTCCCCATCGTGGCATCCACCACCACATCACCGGGCCTCAGGCGATCCGCCAGCATGAACTGCGCCCAGCGGACAGATGAGGGCAGGCCGCCGGTGAGGCTGGCAAGGTGGGGCAGGGGAGAATCGGGGGGCATGAGGGCGGAGGGCCGCCATTGAAACGGCTTTCGCCGAGTAAAGCAAGGCAGCGCCCCGCCCCAAATTTCGCCCTTGCCAAAACAACGTTCGCCCCGACTATGGCAGCCCTCTTGTCCGGGCACCCTCTGGTGCTGCGGGACGAAAGCCCGCCGTGTGCCTCCGGAGCGGAAGCACATCAGCGGTTCACCCACCGAACGCTCCCAACCCGTAACAACATCAAATGAGTGCAAACGCATCGCTCGCCGACCTGATCGCAGGTTCATTCCGCGAGCTCTCCGAGGGGTCCATCGTCAAGGGCCGCATCCTCGAAATCAAACCCCAAGTCGTCCTCGTGGACATCGGCTACAAATCCGAAGGCGCCATCCCGTCGAACGAATTCGAAGACGAAGACATCCAGGTCGGCGACGAAGTCGAAGTCCTGCTTGAGCGTCTCGAAAATGACGAAGGCATGGTCGTTCTCTCCAAGGAGAAAGCCGCCCACCGCCAGAACTGGGAAAAAATTTACCACGTCTTCAAAGACGGCGGTCTCGTCAAAGGCAAGATCAAGAGCGTCGTCAAAGGCGGTCTCATGGTCAACGTGGGCGTCGAAGCCTTCCTGCCCGGCAGCCAGATCGACATCATCCCGCCGAAGGACCTCAACGAGTACGTCGGCAAGGTGTTCGAGTTCAAAATCGTCAAGATCAACGACGAGCGCAAAAACATCGTTCTCTCCCGCCGCGAAGTCATCGAGGCCGAGCGTTCCGAGCAGCGCCAGAAGTTCCTCGATTCCGTCAATCCTGGCGACCGCGTCACCGGCATCGTCAAAAACATCACCGATTTCGGTGTGTTCGTGGACCTCAGCGGCATGGACGGTCTCCTTCATATCACCGATATGTCCTGGGGCCGCCTCAACCATCCTTCTGAGATGGTCGGCATTGGTCAGGCCGTGGACGTCGTCATCCTCGAGGTCAACCGCGAGAAGGAGCGTGTCTCCCTCGGCCTCAAGCAGCTCCAGAACAATCCCTGGGAAAACATAGAGAACCGTTACCCTGTGGGTCACAAGGTTCGTGGCAAGGTCACCAAGCTCGTTGCTTACGGTGCGTTCGTCGAAGTGGAAGAAGGCGTCGAAGGCCTCATCCACGTCTCCGAGCTCTCCTGGACGAAGCGCATTGCCCGTCCGTCCGATGTTCTCGCCGTCGGCCAGATCATCGAATCCGTCGTTCTTGGCATCAACAAGGACGAGCGCAAGATCAGCCTCGGCGTGCGTCAACTCGATGCCAATCCGTGGGACGATATCGACGCTCGCTACCCTGTGGGTACGAAGATGACCCGCCCGGTCCGCAATCTCACCGCCTACGGCGCCTTCGTCGAACTCGAAGAAGGCATCGACGGCATGATCCACGTCTCCGACCTCAGCTGGACACGCAAGATCAACCACCCTTCAGAAATGCTCAAGAAGGGCCAGGAAGTCGAAGCCGTCGTGCTCGGCATCGACAAGGCCAATCAGCGCATCTCCCTCGGCATGAAGCAGCTCGAAACCGATCCGTGGAGCGAGATCGATGGCCGCTTCAAGGTCGGCGAAGTCGTCAAGGGCCGCGTCTCGAAGATCGCCAGCTTTGGCGCCTTCATCGAGCTCGAGGACGACATCGACGGCCTCGTGCACATCTCGCAGATCAGCGAGGAGCGCATCGAGAAGGTCAAGGACAAGCTCAACGTGGGCGACGAAGTCGAAGCTCGTGTCATCAAGGTGGACAAGGTGGAGCGCCGCATCGGCCTCTCCATCAAGGCCATGAACTACAGCGACGCCGACATCCAAAAGGAAAGCGCCGCCTTCGAAGCCCTCAAGCCCAGCACCGACCTCGTCGGACTGGAGCAGGCCTTCAAGTTCGCCACCGAAGAATGGCGCCCCGGCGGCTCGTAAGAGCCCCCAGCATCAAGTTCCATCCCGGAGGGGACGCCGCAAGGCGTCCCCTCTTTTTTTGGTGCGCCCGGCAGGGCGCAATCACTTGGTGGTTCAAGTCCACCCGCACCCGGCAAGGGGAAGCGTAGCTGCACGCCAAGGGCGTCCGTCGTGAGGCGGAGTCTAAAGGAAGGCGGAGACAAAACTTTGCACCGATGAACAAGAACCAC
>JBEIGR010000256.1:0-7320 GCA_040381795.1 Verrucomicrobiaceae bacterium
CTCACGAAGGCGGTCTTCGCCTCGGCCTTTGGCGCAATGCCCCGCATTCTGTGGCTGATCCACACTCGAAGAAGCTCCTCTATGACCTTTTCCAGAAAGCCGGCACCCCAGCTTGGCGCGAAGCCGCGAACAAGCTGCTGCCTGTGACAGGTTTGAAGTCGTGGACGGATTGATACGTCACTGCCGTCAATCAGGTCAACAAAGTCACTCCGGCAGCTCTTCACCGCTCGTTTCCGGCAGAAAAGCCAGGAACACGAGTCCGAGCAAAAAGAAGCCTCCAATACAGGTGATGGCCAAGCGAAGGTCGAGCGTGGATTTCATCCAGGCTGAGAGCCAGATGAGCACCGGAGCGGCGAGAAGGCGGCCGGTGTTGAAGCAAAAACCGGAGCCGGTGGCTCGCAGGTGCGTGGGGAAGAGCGCCGGGAAGTAGGCGGCATAACCTGCGTGGATGCCCTGGGCACAAAATCCAAACAACGGCAGCAGCACGAGCAGCAGCGTGTAACTGCCGAAATGCGAGGGCAACCAGCAGATCACCGGCGTCATCGCCAACGCGGCCAGATGCATGATGACAAAGGTCTTCTTGCAACCCCATCGAGCACTCAGCGGACCAAACGCCAGCATCCCAGCCCCAGCGCCCGCCGTTTGAATGAAACCAAAAGCGATTTTCGATTTGCTGGCCCAATCGGGATCATTCGTGCGCTTCAAGAAATCCGCCGCGATGTCCTGCCCGGCCACCACCACGCCCCAAAAGGTCGCCAGGCCCACCATCGCCAGCAAAGCGCCAAACACCGCTCGCGAGCGCCAGCGGGCATCGCCGAGCAATTCACTGAAACTACCCATGCGCTTCGTTTTCAACTCACGCGCAGCCTTCCACGATTCAGGCTCCTTGATGCTCATGCGCACCCAAAGCACCAGCAAAGCCGGTGCCACGCCCAGCAGATACGCCGTGCGCCATTCACTGCCCACCCAGAGCCCGGCGGCTGCCGCGAGCCACAAGCCGCAGACGCTCGTCGCATGAAAAATGCCGCCCGCTCGCTCGCGAGCCTCCTTTGGAAACACCTCCGCCACCAACGCCGCGCCCACCGCCCACTCGCCGCCCACGCCCATCGCCACCAAGAAGCGCAGCACACCCACTTGCCAGATCTCATCCGCAAATGCCGTGATGCCCGAAAACACCGAGTAAAACAAGATCGTCAGCGCCATCACCGGATTCCGCCCCCATTTATCCGCCAGCGAACTGAAGAGCAGTCCGCCAAAGGTGCCGCCGAGGAGGAAAATACCGAGAAACCTCTCCCCCCACACCTTCACCAGCGGATCATCGGCTTTTACCTCGAGCAAATCGGGCAGCATATCCGCCCGCGTGAGATTGTAGATCTGCCCTTCAAACGCATCGAAGACCCACCCCAGCGAGGCCACGATCAAAACAAGCCACTGATAGCGAGTGACAGCGGAGTACCATTTGCCTATCGGTGATGTCGGAGAAGAGATCATGGTGTGAAAAAGAAGTGGTGGATGATCACACCGGCATCGTCGTGCCGGGAATGGCGACGGGATACCAGCCATCGGCGTCGGGTTTGACGGGCGGCTCGGTGTTCCAGGTGATGTCATCGGGCACGAGAGACTCAGTGGAGTTGAAAGCCTGCTCCCAAGTGATGACCTGGCCGGTGTAGGTGGCCATGCGGCCCATCACGCCCATCATGGTGCTGTGCGCGGCGTATTCGGCATCGCTGCGCACTTTGCCGGTGCGGATGTTTTCAAAGAAGGCGTCGTGTTCGAGCTGGTAGGCGTCGGCTTTGTTGCGCGTGCGTTTGCCGCCGGGTGGCACACCCTTGATGAGGAAGCGGCCGTTCGCGGCGAGGTCGGCGATGCCTTTGGTGCCGTGAAAGTGCTCGCTGACGTCCTTCTGGCACTTGCCGCCGATTTGGCAGCACTGACTGAGGATGCGCATGCCGTTGTCGTATTCGAATTCGACGGTGTGGTGGTCGTAGATGGTGCCGTTTTCGCGTTTGTTGCGCACCTGACGGCCGCCCTGGCCGGTGGCACGCACGGGCATCCTGCCCTGCATGACCCAGTTGGCGACGTCGAGGTTGTGGCAATGCTGCTCGAGGATGTGGTCGCCGCTCATCCAGGTGAAGAAATACCAATTGCGGATCTGGTAGTGCATCTCGCTCTCGCCGGGCACACGCGGGAAACCGGGGCGCGAGGTGCCGTTCCAATACACGCGACCAAACACGAGATCGCCGATCTCGCCCGCGTGCAGTCGCTCGATCATGTCGATGTAGGCAGGATCGTAGCGACGCTGAAAGCCGACGCAGACATTGAGGTTCTTCTTCTTCGCCTCTTCCGCCGCGGCGAGCACGCGGCGCACGCCCACCGCATCGACTGCGACAGGTTTTTCCATGAAGACATGCTTTCCGGCCTTGATCGCCTGCTCGAACAAAAACGGTCTCGGTCCCGGCGGCGTGGTGATGAGCACGACATCGGCGAGCTGATACACTTTCTGCCAGTCTTCGAACTGCGTGAAGACCTGATCCGGCGGCACTTCGACCTGCCCTTCGTGTTTCTGCTTCAAAATATCGAGCGCAGCCTGTGCCTTGCCTTCGAGCGGATCGAGCACCGCGACGAGCTTGATCGTGGAGCCTGCATTCAGCGCCTGATTGCAAGCACCCGTGCCGCGTCCGCCACAGCCGATGAGCGCGATTTTGATGTCGCTACTGCCGCCCGAGGCAAACGCATGCGTGGCAGCAGAAATCGCCAACCCGGATGTGCTGGCGAGGAAGGAACGGCGCGTCGGGGAGCTCATGGTGGTCGGTGGTGGGTCGATGCGTTTGGTTTTGGTAGAAAAATTAGGGGTAGAAAAAATTTTTCTACCCGCAATCTTTCTACCCGATTCATGTTCGAGTCAGGGTGGTGAATTCGACTTGGTGACGGTTGAGGTTAATCCAGTGCAGGGCCTTCAGATCGCTGAGGTGCACAAGTCTTTCCAAACTCTGCCTCTGGGCGGAAAGGTTGCGGCTGAGGGTCGTGATTCGAAAGGCCTCATCCGGTCCGCACATTTGAAAAGCCTGTCGGCCAAGTGGAACTCCGCCAAGAGACATCGGTCGGCGTTCGATGGCATGATCGGGACCTCCAAAGTGGTGAACCAATGCTTGGTTATAGAGAGGTACTTCCAAAAAAAGGCCAATGTCCTCAATGAATTCCACGATCGACTTTTTCAGCACATCGGGTCCACGCCAAGAAGGCGCGGCTCTCACGCTGTAGCGAAAACGTTCCTCACGACTCACCGGATTGTTTACAAAGCGGCGCCCGACTGAAGCTCCGCCGAAGTTGATCACCTTGCCGTGCTCGCAGTCTACCAGCAGCAGGTAGTTGAGCGTCTGACCTTCATGTTGTGTGGCAATGTCTCTCGCCACCTTGAGCTCATAAACGACTTTGGCACCCACTACCAAATCCATGCGATACTCTTTGTGGAAGCTGCCATGGCGAACGTGAATCACGACTTCGACCAAAGTCCTTCCAAGTCCCGCAGCCTCAATGAGGGCTGCGAGGTGATTGTGATAGATTTCCTCGTCACAACTGCGCCCCAGGAGTCGGTGCGTTTCGAAGGCTAGATCCATAATTTCAAAGTCTAGCTTCTGAAACGCCTGTTGTGACATGCGCTCGAAGGTGATTGGGCATTCGATGGGCATTGGACTGAATTTGGTAGAAAGATTAGGGGTAGAAAAATTTCAGAATCAGAGGGTTCGGGAAAATTTTTCTACCCCCAATCTTTCTACCATCAAAACTGCAGCAACTCGCCCACCGGCAGCGGTTTGCCTTGCCGGATGGATTCCTCGGCGACGAGGCACAGGCCGGCGCTCCAGAGGCCGTCGAGGCCGGTGGCGATGGGCTTTTTGCCGCTGCGCACCATGTCGATGCATTGTGCGATCTCTTCGCGGAGTTCGAAGACCTCGCCGCTTTGCTTAGTGAGCGTGAGATCCTCGACTTTTTCGCCGTCGAAGACTTTTAGAAAGGCGGTGGGTTCGAGCGTGCGATCGAGTGCGCCACTCCAACCAGCCCACAACGCGCCCTTAGTGCCGCTGACTTTCACCGTTTGATGATGCTCAAAGGCGGCGAGCGTCTGGGACACGACGGCATAGCTGCCGTTCGCGTATTTGAACATGGCGCTGAAGTTGTCGTAAAGCGTCGGGCGCTGAGGATCGCGTGAGTTGCCGTAGGCGTAGAGCTCGACGGGATCGCCGCTGCCTTCGAGATACCAGCGGGCGAGGTCGAAGAAGTGAATCGGCTCCTCCAACACCCACGAACCGACGCGGTTCTGATCGTAGCGCCAGCCGCTCGCACCGGTGCGGTAAGGTTTGCGCAACAACTCGACGAGCACGTATTGCGGATCGCCGATGGTGCCTGCGGCGATGATGTCTTTGATGCGGCCCCACTGCGAGGAAAGCCGCAACTCATGCCCCACGGCCAAATGCACCCCGTAATCGCGGGCACCCGCCACGATGGCTTTGCAATCATCCAGCGTGATGGCCATCGGCTTCTCCAAAAGGACGTGTTTGCCCTTCTGCATCGCCGCGAGCGCGATTTCACGATGCGTGTGACTCGGCGTCGCGATGTCGATGATGTCAAAATCGGCCTTCGCGATCATTTCGAGGCTGTCGGCGAAGATTAGAGCATCAGGATACAGCTTGCGTGCCTCCTCACGCGAAGCCTCCGAAGGCGCGGTGATGGCGACCAAAGCAGCGTCAGGGTTTCCAGCGATGGATTGAGCATGAAATTTGCCCCAAGCGCCGAATCCGGCGAGAGCGAAGCGAACGGGATTCATGATGTGAGGTGGATTGGGAGAGTTGGAGTCTAGGCTTTAGCCGATCTGGGGAGCTGTGCAGGTCGCAGAATCGCCTAAAGGCTGTACTCCAACGAGTGTTATCGGCGCTCTGCGGTGGTCAATGGCGTCACCGGATCTGCCACACGGCGGTTTTGAAGCTCGTTGATGCGGCAGGTGGGCAGCTTGGGCAGAACGTATTTCGCGAAGAGATCGCACTCGTCGAGGTGCGGGTAGCCGCTGAGGACGAAGGCGCGCATGCCCATGTCCATGTAGCGGTTCAGTTTGGCGAGCACTTTATCGGGATCGCCGACGATGGCGCTGGCACAGCCGCTGCGGGCGAGACCGATGCCGCTCCAGAGATGGTCTTCGATGTAGAGATCCTTGCTCTGCGCACGCAGTTCGTCCTGACGCTTCACACCAGCGCTTTGACTGTCTTGCGAGCGGGCTTTGATCTCCGCGCCCTTGGCGGCGTCGAGCTTCGAAATGAGTCGATCAGCCGCAGCGCGGGCTTCGGCCTCGGTTTCACGCACGATGACGTGGCTGCGGAAGCCGAAGTCGATCTGACGGCCATAGGCAGCGGCTTTTTCGGACATCACACGCATGATTTCGGCGATACGGTCCTCTGTCTCGGGCCACATGAGAAAGACATCGCAGTGCTTGGCACAAAGGTCCTGTGCGGCAGGTGAGATGCCTCCGAAGTACATCAGCGGGCCGCCGTTCTGCTGGTAGGGCTTCGCGGGCTCGGTGTTGGGCAGGCTGATCTGGTAAAACTCGCCCTTCCATTCAAAGGGGCCGTCAGTGCGCCACAGGCCCTGCAGAATCTGGATGATCTCGCTGGCGCGGGCGTAGCGGACTTCGTTGCTCTCCTTCATGCCGGGCATGTCAGAGGAGATGATGTTGATGCACAGCCGGCCTTTGGCGATGTGATCGACCGTGGCGAGTGCTCGTGCGAGCATCGGCGGCCAGACCTCGCCCATGCGCAGGGCGACGAGTTGATTGATCTGCTGCGTCTGGGGTGCCATGGCGGCGGCAAAGGCCAGCGCGTCCTGCCCGGCGATCCAGCCGGAGGGCAGAAGGATGTTTTGATAACCCAGCGCGTCCGCTTTTTTCACGATGTCTCCGCAGTGCTCGTAGCTACTGCGGAGCGAGCCATCGGGCACACCGAGGAATTCATAGTCATCGGAGCAGATGGCAGAAAACCACGCGACTTCACATTGGCGGTCTTCAGTGCGGATGGAGATGGGTGGCATGATGATGAAACGAGTTGTTCGCGGTGGTATTGCAGCATTGGACTAGGCGACAAGGCATATCTCTTCCACCTCCCGCATTCGCAGCTCGATGATGATACCGATGTCCTCGAAGTCACAAGCCATCGCGATGGAGAATTTTGGAATGCTGTGATACCTAGCCAACATCCCAGCATGTCGTCCCCACTCCTTCCGCCTCCGAACCCGAGCATCCGCTTGGTGGGCAGCTTTGACGAGCTTCTCAGCACGCCGCTGCGCGATGGCGTGAATGCTGTGTGCTGGCCACGATGCCTCGCTGGGGACTTTGCGGAGGTGGCACGGAGGTTACCGATGCCACCGGGGATCACCCATCTGGCCGAAGAGGATTTCGCCTCACTCGAACTCAGCGCCGAGGGTCGCCTCGCCGCAGACCAGATGCTTGCGGATCTTCATAAATTGCAGGAGCATGGACTCGATCCTGTGCTGGATAGCGTCAATGGCTACACGCATCCGATCGACCCGGCCTACCAGCGCACCGATGTGTGCTCCTGGCATGTCGATAGCGCCACGGCGGAGGCGGATACCTGGCTTTGCACCTATCATGGAGCCTCCTCAGAAGGTCTTTTCCCTGAAGATGCCATTCCACGCCTCGAGGTGCCTGAAGCACGAGCTGAGCTTTTGAGGCTTTTTGGAGGTCGCGATGATGAAGGCTTCCAAGAATGGCTGGAAGAACATTTTCACGATCTGCATTACGCGGCGCGTGAAGGCGCTCGCCCTTATGCTTTTGGCATTGGGAACCTATGGCGCATCGCCACAAGGCATCCGGAAGTGGCCGTGCCACCCTGCGTGCATCGGGCGCCGGATCCAGTGCCAGGACAAAAGCGCCTGCTGCTTATCAGTTAATGCCCCGCATGACCTACGATCCCTCCGCCTGCATTACCTGCGGTGCCTGCTGCTCAGCCTTTCGCGTCTCCTTCTACTGGCAGGAGGCTCAGCAGCGCGGGATTGACGAGGCTTCGCTGGTGCAGATCACGCCTTGGCGGGTGGCCTTTGCCGGGACGGACCGCCAGCCACCACGCTGCACGCATCTCGATGGCGCGGTGGGCGAAACAACAAGCTGCCGCATTTACGAGCAGCGTCCGCATCCCTGCCGCGAAGTCCAACCCGGCGACGAAAAGTGCCAGCAAGCCCGAGCCGCGCATGGTATGCCGCTGCTCCCACCAAGCTGTCAGTCAAAAATCATCTGAGAACTCGAATTCCCCACTCATGAGC
>JBEIGR010000257.1:0-7316 GCA_040381795.1 Verrucomicrobiaceae bacterium
ATGGAAGCTTAATTTATGGTAATTATAAGCGTCTGCCAAGGGGGATTTCAGCCTTTCGGCGTGCCGTGTTCCCAACAAAAAGGCCGAAACGGGATCGTTTCGGCCTTCGTGGGTTTTGATGGGCTGGAGTCCTGGAGGACTTTCATCACTTGGCGCATCAGCACCCGGACACGTTATTTCGACACCACCGCATCTGTTCGCAGCTTCGGAATCGCGATCATACGAGCGCCAGCTAGGGCACTGGCAATTTCCAAGTTGGCTTTGTCAGCCCAATCCCTCCCCTGCTGCGTCGAGGACGAGTTGCGGCCAGATTTTCTGGCCACAGGCTTCTCGCCAGACATAGCGGACTTTGTTTTGGAGAGCTTCAACATCGGACAGAGAGTAATGCAGCCGTCCACCGGGCGCAACATCGCCAATCGTCATTTCCTGGGGAAGCAAGGGGTTGGCCGTGGTTCCGGCGTTGTAGAGCATGAGCGTTGCAATCTTCCCGGTGAAAGCTTTCGCTAGCTGCAAAACGGATCGCTGGGCGCTTGCGTGGGCCTGGGGTAGCTTCACGAGCGGCACCATCCTCCCTTCTTCCACACCGCGATGGAGTGCGCCCCAACAAGCAAGCTCCACGGGACGCTGGACGTAAGCGAGATGGACTTGCCATCCTTGTGATAGGGCCAGCTCGATCACCCCAGCCGCCCAGTCGGTATCTGCCAGGGTTCCATCCCAGCTCAAATCAGCGGCAGGTGCCCGCTGCAAGGCGTGTGTTTTCCCTGCGGCCCACCCTCCTGCCATCAGCCGGAGCATCTTCCGGCCCTTTCGCCGCCGAATTTCTCTAACCAGCCTGTCCTGGGCATACCGCCACGCATCATCCCACGAAGGAAGGATGTCACGCAGCGTGCCTGGCAGATGAACACGATACCCCGCATCCAAAAAGCGGGCCAAATCCGTGCTGATGATCCGGCCTCCCTGGGTTTCGGGAATGGCGTCATACTCCAAATCTGCGGCAATCGGGTCGGCAATCAGCGCCTGGAAACGCAGACGACGGATTTGCTGCTCCAGAGTGAAGTTTGGGATTTGGTGCACCGACATGGGATGATTCACTGTTTGGCAGTCTTCGTGGCGGCAGGCAGTCTGATTTGATGCTCCTGACCACCAATCTCGAACCACCCTGATAGCGACACAGGTGGGTAGCTGGCTTCGATGATGGCAACCAAGGCGTCCAAGTCCGCTTTTGTGGCCAACTCACCACGAGCGGTCATTTCACCGCCACCGCCGGTCCAAAATCCCACTATGATCGAGGAGAAGCGTGGATCGGATTGGATTCGTTGGTTGATCACTGCGGCATGTTTGCATCCGGCCTCCATATTTTGCATCTGCTTGGTCGGAAAAAGACGCGTCCAAAACAAGGCCAAAGGCACTCCGATCAAGAGCAGCCAGGCGTTGAACGGAATGCGGGAGAGGAGATGAAGCCCAGACATGCCCGACTGAACCGCTTTCGTGTTAAGAACGCAAAAACGAAAAAGGCCGAAACGCACGCGTTTCGGCCCTCGTCGGTTTGGTTGAGATCTTTTAGCTCGCCAGCTTTTCCATGAGCTTCTGGGTGCGCTCGATGATGCGTTGAGGCTCATCGAGCAGACCGGCGCTGAGCAAAGCATTGTCGAGGATCTGCTCGGAGATGAGGCCGGCGGTTTCGGGGTCGCTTTGGTGGAGTTTGGAGAGGCCTTTGACGAGGTTGTGACGCGGATTGATCTCGAAGACGACTTTGGGGCCGGGCATGGCGCCGTCTTTGCCGAGGGCTTTCATCATCTGGCGCATCTGCGGGGTCATTTCGCCTTCGGGGGTCAACACGAGGGCAGGGGAGCCGACGAGGCGCTTGCCTGGGCGGACGGTATCGACTTGGGCGGTGAGGCGCTCTTTGATCCAATCGCACAGCGTGGTCGTTTCGGCTTCGGGGAGGGCTTCGCCTTCGGCGTCGCTGTCTCCGAGGTCGATGTCGACGGCGTTGACGGACTTGAGGTCCTTGTCGTCGAACTTGTGCAGGCTGCTGATGACGTATTCGTCGATGTGCTCGAACATGAAGAGCACTTCGATGCCCTTGGCCTTGAAGGCTTCGAGATACGGGCCGCTTTCGATGGCGGCGCGGGACGGGGCCACTTGGTAGTAGATGGCCTTCTGGTCGCTCGTCATGCGCTTCACATAGTCGGCGAGGCCGATGGTCTCGCCGGGCTGGGTCATGCTGGATTCAAAGCGCAGCAGCTTGGCGATGGCGTCGCGGTGGGTATTGTCGGTGGCCACGCCTTCTTTGAAGAAGCGGCTGAAGCTCGCATAGAACTCGTTGTACTTCTTCGCGTCGTCGGTGGCTTCTTTGTCGAGGTGCTTGAGGAGGCGTTTCACGACCACATCGCCGATTTTGCGCACGAGGGCACTGTCCTGCATGCTGTCGCGGGAAATGTTCAGCGGGAGGTCTTCGCTGTCGATCACGCCACGGACGAAGCGCAGCCACTCGGGCAGGAGTTTCTTCGGCTTGGAGTCGATGAGGACTTTTTTGCAGTAGAGCGACACGCCGGGCTCCATCTGGCCCATGCCAAAGGATTCCATGTTTTGTGTGGGCGTGAAGAGAAGCGCATTGATGACGATGGGCGATTCGGCCTGGAAGTGCAGGCGGTAGCTGGGATCGTCGAAAGCGTGGGCGGTGAATTTGTAGAACTCGTTGTACTGCTCGTCGGTGATGCCGTCTTTCGATTTGAGCCAAAGGGCCTCCACCGTGTTGACGCGTTCGCCGTTGAGCAGCAGCGGGAAGCTGACGAAGTTCGAGTGCTTCTCGATGATTTGACGCACCGTGTGCGCTTGGGAAAAGTCGGCGGCGTCTTCTTTGAGGTGCAGCACGATTTTGCAGCCACGGGCCTGACCGGGCGCTTCATCGATGGTGTAGCTGCTCGTACCATCGCTGATCCAGATGAGGTGCTCGCCGTCGTTCTTCCAGGAGTGCGTGTGGACCTCGACTTTGTCCGCCACCATGAAGGCGGAGTAAAAGCCGACACCGAACTGACCAATGAGGGTGGCATCACCCTGCTTGCCGGCGTTCTTCAAAGCGGCAGCGAAGGCTTTGGAGCCGCTGTGGGCGATGGTGCCGAGGTTTTCGATCAACTCGGTCCGTGTCATGCCGATGCCGGCATCGGCGATGGTGAGTGTTTTGGCGGCTTCGTCGGTGGTGACGATGATTTGCAGCTCGGCGGAGGCATCAAAGATGTCGTTTTCCGTCAGTTGCGTGAGGCGCATCTTCTCCATCGCATCCGCTGCGTTCGAGACGAGCTCGCGGAGGAAGATCTCGCGGTCCGTGTAGAGGCTGTGGATGACGATATCGAGGACTTGTTTGACTTCGGCCTGGAATTCGTGGGTCTGGGGCATAGTGATCGCGGTTTGAGGTTTGGGGGAGGGGAGAGTAGCGGTCTGCGACGCATGGTCAAGGTGGTGAAGGTGCCACTTCTCCGATGCATCCTTTCGGAATCTTGTTACTGCTCACCCAATGCCCCCTCTACCCACCTCCGTCCGCAAAACTCCTGAACAACTCCGCTCCTGGCGCTGGTATGGCCGCGATGAGCTGCGCTCCTTTGGCCACCGCTCGCGTGCGAAACAGAATGGCTGGGGCAGCGAGGACATCGTGGGCAAGCCAGTGATTGGCATCCTCAACACTTGGAGCGATCTGAATTCCTGCCACATGCATCTGCGCCTCACGGCCGATGCGGTGAAACGTGGCATTTTGCAGGCGGGCGGTCATCCGATGGAAATCCCGGTCATGTCCGTCGGCGAGATGCTGACGAAGCCGACGGCGATGTTTCACCGCAATTTCCTCGCGATGGAGACGGAGGAAATGCTCCGCGCGAATCCCATCGACGGTGCGGTGCTGCTCGGCGGGTGCGACAAATCCACGCCAGGGCTGCTCATGGGCGCCTTCAGCATGGACATCCCGGTCATCTACATGCCCTGCGGCCCGATGATGAAGGGCAACTGGCGCGGCGAGACGCTCGGCAGCGGTAGCGATGTATGGAAATACTGGGATGAGAAGCGGGCAGGCAATCTGAGCTGGGAACAGTGGTGCGAGATCGAGGACGGCATCGCCCGCGGCCCCGGTCATTGCATGACGATGGGCACCGCGAGCACGCTCACGGCATTGGCGGAGACGCTCGGCCTGACCATGCCAGGCGCTTCATCCATCCCGGCGGTGGATAGCGCTCACACACGCATCGCCGCCGCTGCGGGCCGTCAGATCATCGAGAACGTATGGCTGGATCGCAAACCGTCCGGCATCGTCAGCGAGCGCTCGTTTGAGAATGCCATTGCGGTCGATATGGCGCTCGGCGGCAGCACGAATGCCATCGTGCATCTCATCGCCATGGCGGGACGCCTCGGCATAAAGCTGCCGTTGGAGAAATTCGACGAGATCAGCCGCCAAGTGCCGCTTTTGGCGAATTTGAGGCCTGCGGGCAAATACTTGATGGAGGAGTTTTATTTGGCCGGTGGCCTTCAGGCGCTGCTGAACGGCATGCGCGAGCTTTTGCACACGGATGTGCCGACCATCACGGGCAAGACCTTGGGTGAAGACATCGCCGAGGCGATCATTCACAACGAAGACGTCATCCGCACGCCGAAAACCCCGCTCCAGCCCGATGGCGGCACCGCCATCCTTCGTGGCAATCTTTGCCCGAACGGCGCGGTGATCAAACACGCCGCCGCCACGAAGGAGCTCTGCACGCACACCGGCCCTGCGCTGGTCTTTGACAGCTATCCCGAGATGAAAGCCGCCATTGAGGACATGAACCTCGATGTGACGAAGGACACCGTGCTCATCCTGCGCAACGCGGGACCCGTGGGTGCTCCCGGCATGCCGGAGTGGGGCCAGCTCCCCATTCCCAAGAAGCTCATCCTGCAAGGCATCCGCGATATGGTGCGTCTGAGCGACAGCCGCATGAGCGGCACCAGCTACGGCGCATGTGCCCTGCATATCGCACCTGAAAGCGCGGTCGGTGGCCCTCTCGCCCTCGTCAAGAACGGCGACCTCATCGAACTCGACGTCCCGAACCGCAAACTGCACCTCAACGTCAGCGACGAAGAGCTGGAAAAACGCCGCGCCGCCTGGAAACCTGCTCCACCGCGCTACCATCGCGGCTACGCGAAGCTTTACGTCGAGCACGTCACGCAGGCCGATCAGGGTGCGGACTTTGATTTCCTCCAGCACGGCCCAGCGGTGCCTGAGCCGGATATTTTTTGATGGTTGAGTTTCAGACTTCTGCTTTTACCCTACTTCATGTCCATCGAAGCCATCCAACAAGAAGTAGCCACTTGGCCTGACGCTCAAATCCGTAAACTGCGTGCATATTTGTTTGCCCTCGATTGCGAGAGGTCGGGGGAGCCCGTTAGCCTGGCGACGAGAAAGCTGGATGATCCAAATCGACGTTGGTATTCCATCGAAGAAGCTGAAAAGATGCTCGGACTCGACACGGAAGAGAGCTGAAAGCTACGAAGAGCGACTACCGGCTTTTGATCGATGCTGACGCTCTGGATTTCATCGCGGGACTCAAGCGATCCGACCAAAAACGATTGTTCGAGCGGATGAGGCTGATTCAATCATTTCCTTCCGACTACTGTGACTACGAGGAACGTGACCCATTAGGAAGGAGAGTGCAGGTCAACGTGCATGCTGGCTATGCCATCGAATACTGGGAGGACTTTGCCGACCGGCATTTGAAGGTGCTCGTTATCCGCTATTCAGACCGATGATCCTCACTTCGTCTCCGGCACCCAGTAGTGGCCGAGGATTTCGAGGATCTTGGCGCGGAGTTCTTCGCCGTTGATCTCGCCGTTGTGGCGGAAGACGACTTCGCCGCCGGGGGCGACGAGGATGGTGTGGGGAATGGGGCCGGGCCATTCGGGGTCCAGGGCTTTGATGAGCTCGTCGTGGCTGGCGCCCTCGAAGACGTAGGCGTTGCCTTTGCGGCCCTCGGCTTTGAGGGAGGGTTTCAGGCGGTCCGGGACGATGGCGTTCTTTTCTTCGAGGAAGGTTTTCACCTCGGCGAGGGGCTTCGGATCATCCATGCTGATGCTGATGAACTCAAAATCACGCAGGCCGAACTTCCGTTGGGTGGTGACGAACTCGTGAAACTCCTCCGCACAAGGTCCGCACCAGGTGGCCCAGACATTGAAGAGGCGAAGCTTCTTGGTGGCGTTCTTGCGCAGTTCGGCGATGCCGGCGGGCGAGATGGTTTCGACTTCGACGCTGCCCTTCTCCCACTTCTCGTTGTCGGAGGCGACGCCTTGGCGTTTCTCAATCCATTTGGTGGAGCAGCCATGAGGCTTGGTTTCGGCTACGGGCACGTCTTTTCCGGCGAGAAGCGCCTCGACGGCATTCTTGGCATCGGGCGAGATGACGCTGGCGTCTTCGGCATAGCGTGAGTCATCGAAGCGGCCCTGGTAGCGAAGTTTGCGTTCCTTGTCGAAAAGGAAGATGTGAGGTGTGGCGAGGCAGCCGTAGGCCTTCGCGATGACCTGCGTCTCGCCGTCGAACAGGTAGGGGAAGTTGAACTTCTGCTCCGCGGCATGCTTTTTCATCTCCGGGAAGCTGTCGTTGTATTTCGAGTAGCCGAGTTCATCCGCTCGGAGGGCGGCGGGATCATTCGGATTGATGGCGACGACTTGCAGCCTGCCTTTGTGATCGGCGACGAGCTTTTTGAGCCTCGCTTCGATGGCCTGGGAGGTGGGGCAGTGATTGCTGATGAAGGCGACCATGAGTAGATCAGCCTTCGCATACTCGGCGAGGCTGTGTTTTTCCTCGTCGATGCCGATGAGTTCAAAGGCGGGCGCGGGATCGCCGATTTTGAGGGTCTTCAATCCGGGCACGTCATCGGCCAGAGTGGCGGTGAGCGTACAAAGCAGGGCGAAAAGAATGGTTTTCATGCGGTGCGAGAATCACGGCTTCAACGCACGGCGCAAGCGTATCCTTGCCACAAGCCGTATCCATGCCGCCGAAGGCGATGGGAAGAAAGTGGCAAAGGTTTGTAACCTGTGCTCGACGAAGCGAAAGGCGGACGCGGGGTGTGAACCCAGCGTGATACCTCCTGGTGCCGCCTTCCGCCGATTCATGGACCTGAACAAGTTGCAAACCTGTGCCGTGGCCACCGCAAAAAATATGCATGCGTAGCCCTGGCTCGGCCTCTGTGCTCTTCGTGCCTCTGTGGTGAAGAAAACCGCTGAGAGTGAACCACAGAGGCACGAAGGACACAGAGGACTGCTCGGGAAAGTCACTGCCGCAGGAAGTCATCGAGAGTCTC
>JBEIGR010000258.1:0-7282 GCA_040381795.1 Verrucomicrobiaceae bacterium
TGAGCGGGCGATCTCGCGGAGGATGGTGAGGCGCTCGTTGACGCCTTCGATGCTGCCTTCGACGGCGAGCATGGCTTGGCGGTTGTCATCGGCGGTGAGGGTGGCCTGGGCGATGCCGGAGGCGAGCTGAGAGAAGCCGTAGCCTGCGATGCCGATGCCAGCGAGGCGTCCGAGATCAATGGCGGCGACGCTTTTGAGTGCGCCTTCCATTTTTGAGGCGCTTTGTTTGACGATGTTTTCGGCGCGTTTGGCACCGGCGGTGAGTTCGGCATTGTTCCAGCCGAGAGAGACTTGTGCGCTCATAAACGAAAAATGGAAAAAGAAGTTTGCCCAATGGGCCAGCTATCACGTTCAAAAAGAGAGCCCTGCCTCACTGTCGCTCTCGCCAAAGATTGTCAGCGAGGCAGGACCTGTAACCCGTGCCGAGATCAGAGGCAGACGATCCTCTGATTTTTAATGACTCCGTCGGCGCAGAGTCATTCCAAACCCAGGCACGGAAAAGGGTTCAAAAAGAGGGGCGGCCATGCTCTTGAACGAAAGCGTCAATCTCAGACTTTGCAGCTTCCGCCTCAGCCTCAAAGCGAGGAAGGGCCGAAGTAAAAAGCTCGATCACGGCTTGAGCCCCCGCAATGGTCCGCCCGGCAAAGACATAAGGATGCTCCCCACCCGACTGCATATAGGTTGAAGGTCGCTGCTCCAGCGGATCAGCCCTGTACGCTACATACCAGCCTTTGCTGAACTCACAGTTCGGCAGATGATCCAGAAGAAATTTATTCTCGCGCTCGATTCGCTGCTTCAACAAATCAATCTTATCCAGGGCATGAGTAAGGCACGCCGAGGCTGCTTGTTCCTTTTCTACCAACCTGCGATAGTGAGCGCCCAACTGACGCGCAGCGTCAACCTTGGCTTCATACGCAAGCCGCTTAGATTTTGTTTTTTCATCGAAAGAGCGAAGCTCATTCTCGGCTTGATCTACTACAAGTAGCTGTGACATTGGATGTGTGTTTATTGGTGGAATGGCGGCAAATTGAAACGCACCGCTGCCGCCAGGGCGGGGCGCGAAAAATCAGGCTTTGAGCTTCCCTCCTTTGCGCATGAAGCCGTTACGAGCCTCATGCGCGAGGAGGTTAAAATCCGCCCGGCTCATTTCCGCTCGGCATTTGAGGATGAGACGAATAACGCCCGGCTCATAAAGCTTGATGCCGGATGCGGTGGTGGCCGTCGGCTTAACGGTGCCACGCTCAACCATTCGGGAAAGCTGCTGGGGATGCACCCCAGCTTGAGAGGAGGCCTCGCGGCCAGTGAGTAGAATTTTGAACTTCGACATAAGTGAAACCTTTCACAGCGTTTGCATGTCAAACGCGCCCGCGTTTCAGGCGCTCCATGGTGGGCAGGTAGTAGGCAGCGCCCGGCGGGCGACCGGTGCCCTTGGCTTCGCGTTCGCGGCAATGCAGGCGGCCTTCCTTCACGAAGGCGTCGAGCATCGACTTGGCGGCCTCCGCAGTTTTCGCCATGCCGCGCTCGATCAAGTTCCGAGGTGTCACGCACTCCAGCTTGTTCTTGATCATCAGCGCCTCAATCTTCGAGAAAAGATCATCGCGGCGGGTTTCCTTCATCCCGGCCATCATGGAAGCCAGGGAGGCTTTGAACCAATCCCGGATGAGCACCGCGTTCCTCATCGTATCAGCCTGCAAAGGCTCCAGATGCCCCCGGCAGTGCGTCACCTTCCACGTTCCACCCTGCCCGCCTGCGGCACACTTCATGCCAGTGAAGATGTGCATCACCAGCGCGATGCGCGAGGCCTTTTCTGTCTCGCGGGCCACTAGCTCCCGGTCCTGCTCGGCAGTCTTCCACGCGTCCACCTGACGAACACTGTCCTGCCACATCACGCGAAGCGCGTCCTCGGTGGAGTCGATAAGGAACGGCTCCCGCTCCTCATCAGTCGCCCCGGATGCTTCACGGGGAGCGCTCGCCACCGCCACCTCGTCATCATCACCAGGGAACCAATCGTCATTCTCCAGACCACGCGGGCGATGATACACCGCCAACGCTTTCCAGATGGCGGCTTCGTAAGGTTGAGACACATCGGAGCCCAGCGAGGGACGAGACAGCGCCTCCTCGAATGAGCCCTCACTCATCACCGCCTTTGGATCACAGAGCAACATCCGCCCGATCAAGCCCGTCTCCAGCAAGCTCTTGTCTTCAAGATGCCTCCGCGCCGTGTGAGGCGTGACGACGAGCAGCATGGAGAGGCATGGGGCGGGGAGATGCACAACACCACGCGTCCGCGTGATCACGTGCGCTTCATTGCTGAATGCCTTCAACCAAAGAGCGTGACTCCCATCACGCGAGCTTTTGTCACGATAGCAGCCGAGCATGGAAGAAAAGGAATCCCCAGCATCAGGATTGAACTGCGCCAGCGTGTCGTTATTGGCTGCGAGCTGCTCAGCCAGCGATTCGGGAGTCGAATCACTCGTCCACAAAAGCGGCGGCCTCATAGCATCATCAGCCGCCTTCATTTTCGCGGTGCATCGCCTCAAATCCTCGCGGGCTTGGTGGCGGTCGGTGTCTGTCTCAGCTTTCTTGTAGCGCCCCTTCGCGGCCTCCAGCTCAATCGAGAGCGTTGTTTTTTCCGCCTCCAATCTCGGCAGTTCCTCATTGCGAAACTGGCGGAGGATGCGGGCCTGCATACCATCAAGTGGAGCAGTAACCATGCGAAAGGCAGAGCTGCCACCAGTGCCGCTCTCCTTGCACACGCACACAAAGAGATTCGGGGGAGCCTCCCGGCCTCGCAGCACCTTCATACGCACTCCGCGCCCCAGAGCAGCGGAAGCCACCGCCAGCACCATCGGCGCGGTCATGGCGACGGGAACACGTTGCAGTTCTGCCACGCCTTCGGCCATGCGGCGGAGAATGGGCGGCAGGCATTCAGCCGGAAAGGGAAGCGGAGGCACCTCGCCCTTTGCCTCCGCCTCGGCACGCTCGGCAGGATTGAAGACTCGTTTACTCATAGCATGCCCTCCATGAGCCCCAGCGCGGCTCGTTCGCTTTTGTCCATCAGCATCACGTCATTGAGATCCTTCACCGGCTGACCATCAGCGCGAAGCAGCCCGGCAAAATCGAAGGCATCAACGACAGCACCAGCAGCGGCGAGCTGCTTATGCCAGCGAATAGCGGCAGACTGCCCGGCGGAATCAGCGTCCGAAAAAATGCGCACTCGCATGTCGATAAAGAACGGCAGGCAGAAATCAGGAATCAGCATCGACGAGCCCGTCATGCAGATCACCGTCGCCAAGCCCGCAAAATCGGTTTCAGCGAGCAACTGAAACCCCGCCAACAGATCCGGCATACCCTCCACCATGATCACGCGATGACATCGCCTTTGCTCCACCAGCTCAGCACTCGCAGTGAAGCCCATAGGCCACGCCGCCCAGCCGCCTTTCACTCCGAGCGTTTTCACTTTCGAGTCGAGCGAGCAGAGATAGTAGGGTTCACCATCAAAGCGGCGGAATTGAGCATTCCAACGTGTGTTATCTGTGATCACCCAAGACTCATACCCCAGCTTTTGCCCCCTCCACAGCAGCCCCTCAGCAGCGGCGAGCTGCACCGTCCTCGGATCAAGCCCCCGGAGATTTGCGACCCGCAACACATCTTCATGCGTGAATGGCTCCAGCCTCCCGATTGAGGGTTTCACACGCGGACGAACAGCTACCGCTTTCAGCGGCAAAGAGCCGCCACCTGCGGCATCCTGCGGCATGGGGCGCGTATGGATGCGGGAGCTAGCTTTCGCCCCAGCCAGCTCGATATAGCGGCGGCATGCGTCACCGTTGCCGATGCCCTCCACGCGGGCCAGCAAGGCGACATCATCGAAGTTCTCCCCACTCACGAAGTCGTGGAACAGCCAGGCACCGCCTTCAGTTTGAAACACGCTCCCCTTGTCGCGAGAGTCCTCGAGAGCGTAGGGGCGGCGGCAGCTTTTCTTTGGCTCTCCCGGCCAGCCTAGCTTCCGCCACAAATCGGGCAGCGGCAGCGCGAGCTTGGCGCGTGTGATGGCATCTCGATCAATCACGGCGCGGCCCTCCTTCCGGTTCTGTCCTTGAGCCATCTCGTAGCGAATCAAGGAAGGCATCAAGGCTAGCCTGCTCCTCTGGTGTGCCGCGTAACTTTGCTATGAGCGCATCAAGCACCCCGTCGTGCTCCGGCGTGAATATCGGCTTGGGAGAAGCCGAGGCCGGATGGGGCGCAGGGCGAAGAGATTCGCTAGCTGCCTCACTGGCGAGCTTGTCGAGATAGGCTAGGAGGGAGGTGAGCTTGATCACCCGCGCTCCCCGCTTGGCGGTCTTGCGGGTTTTCAAGCTCACATTCTCGATCTCCTTCGTTTGGAGCAGCTCGAACAGCTTCGAGCGCGAAAGCCCCGTCCATGGACAGAGGGAACCGTTCTTTGGAAGTCGAATCCAGACTGGAACGGGGGATGAATTTTGAGCGGTAGAACCAGCGGTAGAACCGCCCGGCGGTATAGATGTGTTATTCGTGGCCATGTATGTGTGAGTATGTCAAACAGGCCACCCGCGCTTTTAGACGTTCCCCTAGACAGAAGGGGAAAAGGCGGGCAATTTGTCGCAGATTTACCGCATGCACGAACCCCTTTCACTCTCCGAAGCCTCCCGGCTCTCAGGCATCAACCGCCGCACATTGCAGCGCTGGATTCGTGACGGCCTAGTCACGACGAACGAACGCGGCCACATCACCCTCGAAAGCGTGGAATCAGCCGCTGCGAGGCCAAAGAAGGCAGGCAGGCCAGCAGGCCAAAACCTGCCCGGCGAAGCCGAATGGATGCGCCTACTCAACCGCGAGAACCGGCCGGACGTACTCGCAAAGATCGTGGAAAAGATCACGCGAAAGCATCACGAGGAGCTTGTGAAATGCCTCCCGCCTGAGCAGCGCACCGAAGCCTTGAAAGCCATTCTCGCCTATCCGTTTTCTGAGACAGAGCGGGCGCGGGCGGAGGTTGAGAACTCATTCCTGATACCAGAACAGCGGAGGAAGGAGTGGCAACAAATGCAGCCTGAGCTCACCAAAAAATACCCCGGCGCGGTGATCGTGCCATGGGAGGAAAGAACTGAATTCATAGAATTCGGTGCCGTGCCAGCAAAAGGACTCCACCGAACTACCGCACGCATTGAAAAAGAAAGGCTACTCCAGCCATCCAAACCGCTTACATGGGGCGAACTCGCCCGCCCGATGGGTGCACGCGTTTACATCGTGCCAGCGATGGAGACGCCAGACAAGCACCTCGCCCTTGTCGAAGAAAAGGTGGTCAGAACTGGCGACAGCATCAGTCCCGCCCCCAAGCTCAAGCTGCGGCGGCGTGAGTGACCATCACATTACCCCCGAAGCCAAGTAGGCACGCTCGGAGAGTAGGCAAATAGACCACCACGGGAGAAAGCAAGATCAGGGCGGCAAGCATGGGCATATCGCTCCAACCGTTGCCACAGATGCTCCATGAGAACATCCTCACCCAAAGCGAGCCATTGACGCTGCATATCGAGCTTTCCATGGCGCAAATTCGCCCCAAAAAGCAGGCTCGTAATGTGCCAAAAAACCGTCCTGGAGTGAGTCTTTGCAGTGTCTTCCAGCTCCAGCCATACATCAGGATAGGCCCGGCCGCGTTGATACATCACTTCACCGATTGACCTAACAATGCAGGGCAGATGAGCTTTATAAGGGATTCTGGTTCGCTTTGGTTTCATGGGTTTTGCTGTTTTGCTGTTTTGCTGGGCTGATTACAGGGAGGGAATGGATTCAATCGCCCCGCGCAGGGTGGAGGCGTCGTGATGTGTGTAACGGGCGTGAACATCGCCGCTGGCATGTAGCGTGACCTTGCGGCGGAGTTCCTCGGAGACTCCGTTGTTTGCCATCATCGAGACAGCCGTGTGACGGAGAGAATGGAAGGAGCGGCGGGAGAGCTTGCGGGCCTTGCCCTTGCCAGGTCCGCCTGTCTTAGCGCGGAATCCGGTCTCAACCTCCATGGCATCCACACCGGCGGCGGCCATGAGGCGGGCAAAAACACGACTCAAGCCATGCTCGCCGCTCACCTTCTTTCTGGCGAGCTTTGGGAAGATCGGGGCCAGCGCATCGCCTGGATGCGCCAGACCGCCCAGAAACGCCGACAGTGAAGGGTGGAGAGGCACCACAACCGCCTTGCCGTTCTTCTTCGTCTTCTCAGGCACGAAGGAGATCAAGCCGCGCTCCATGTCCACGCTATCCCAAAGGAGATGCGCCAGATCTCCAATCCGCCCGCCAGTGTAGAGTCCGAGGAGTATCATCCCTCTCCACTCCACATCCGGGGCGGCAGCAATGAGCCGCTGCACCTCCTCCAGCGCGAACGGCTCCCGCTGGATGCTCTCACCCTCGATCCGTTGCACCCCGGCCGCCGGATTGTGAGCGATGAGCCCCCGCTTGCGGGCGGCCTCCAGTGCCGAGCGAATCACCTTCACGTTGAGGTTGATCGTATGCGCCCCCTTGCTCGCCAGCGCCTCGGCATCACGGAAGGCCACCACATCAGCCTCCTGGAGCCGCTCCAGCGGGATTTCAGCGCGTGCCCCGAGTGCCCGCATGAAATCCCGCACCACCAGCTCGTAACGCGTCAGGGAGCGCTTGGCGAGCCCCACCCGCTTATTGGCAAGCCAGCCGTCCAGCATGCCGCGAACCGTCACTGCCTCCAGCTTCGTGCCGGTGAACTTCTCAGTGATCTCTGACAGCACCGCACGGGCCGCTGAGACAGTCAATCGCCCCTCCGAACCCTTCCGGGCCGCCTCCTCCCATGCCACGGCCAGGGCGAGCGCATGCTTCCGGGAGGTCTGCTTCGTCGTCCGCTGGATGCGCTCGGTTTTGCCAGCCTCCCCGATGAAATCGAAGCCCGCATACCAATAGCGGGAGCCGGGATTCTTGAAGACGTAAGCCATGGGGAGGGGAGGAATGGATACCGAACTACCCATAGTTAAAGCCAGACTTAAAGCGTTTGCCAATGCTTTTTAACGTCGCCAATGCCTGCTAACAGGTGAACAAAGAGCAAAATGGCCGATGAATTGAGGCGCGGGTTCAATTCCCGCCCTCGCCTCCATAAACTCTACAAGACTTGAGGGGAGGAGCGGAGCTTGTTTGGCGTCGGGAGTCCATGTGGCTGCGCACGACAGCTCCTGAACCTGCCCAAAATACGACAAAAGAGTTTTGCGGATGCAGAATCAGATTATTCTGAACTCTTGTAATTCACACGACGACA
>JBEIGR010000259.1:0-7274 GCA_040381795.1 Verrucomicrobiaceae bacterium
CGTGTCCATCGTCTCCGGGCAAAGCTGCATTCATTCCCTCTTCCACCTCGATAGCCCGTCCGTGACCGTCGTCCTGCGCACGCACAATGACCCCGGCACCGGCCCGCAGTTCAACTACCTGCCACCCCACCTCGCGGTGGATCCCATGCACGCGGACACGCTCACCATGCGGCGGAAGCAATTGCTCGATGTCATGGAGCAGGGCGATGACCCCGCTTATGCCGACCTCGTGAAGGAAATGCTCGGTACACTCGATTTCGAGCGCGGCTTTTTCATTCTCCAGCACAGCATGGCCGCCCTGCGGGATCGCGGCGAGTGGCACGCCGCCTTGAAGATCTTCCGCCAGTGCCACGGCCAGCTCGCCGCGGGTGTGCAGACCACCCTCGAAGAAGGCGTGCGTCGTGATCTCATCAAAAACATGCGCAGCACCATCGCTGCGCCGGAGCACCGCTTCTTCCTCGCCCTGCTCATGAATGCCCCCACGCGTGCGGACCTCCTCACGCTGGTGAAACGCCGCTACCCCAAGCCCGCGCCGGTGGAGACCGTCATGCGCTGGGCCCAAGAACTCGCCGTTCTCACCGAAGACGGCGTGGAACTGCTCGATGCCACCTTCCCCGCCACGCTCGATGCCGAGCTGGAGGACCAGCCGGAAATCTTCCTCAGCGCCCTGCGCCACTTCCTTTCCGGTAGCAAGCGTCTCCCACCCGCCCTCCGTGGCCAGCCTCCCGCCGTGATCCAAGAACTGCACCAAGCCTTCGCCGCATCCACACTGGGCATGCTGGTGGTTTGAAGGCTCTACCGGCCTCCACGATAGCTCTGCGCCAGCAACTCACCCAGCTTGAGCACGCCGGCGGTGTCGAACACGAGTTTTTCACTCTGTGGCGGCAAATCGAAGGCTTGGATGTGAATGAACGCCTTATCAGCCGCCGCGATGGCCGCGAGATCAGCGGTGATGTCGAGGTTGCCGAGTCCTTTTTCATCCGGCGGCAGTTGCTGGCTCACGAACCACTTCAATGAAGGCATCGCCAAATCCACGCGACTTTGCGCCACGGTCGATTGCAGCCACTTCGCGGCTTGTTTGCGATAGGGGCCGAATGCCATGTCATTCTCGCCAGCGTGATAGAAAATGCCCGCCAGCTCCACGCTGTGGCCTTGGCCGTTCAGCTCCTGCATCGCACTGCGAACGAACGCGATGAATGCCGGGTAAACATGCATGTCCTTGGCGGTCGTGCCTTCGGGCGTCCAGTCATTCATCTGCGTGCCGCTGTGCGTGAACTTCACGATGGCGATGTTGCCCTTCTCCGTAGCTCGCAAGGTCTTCGCGAAGCTCAACTCGGGCCCAAAGGTGTCGTAAGCACCTGCTGGCCCAAGCGGTTCCCAACCCTTCGAGGTCTTGAAGCCGCCACCGAGGCTGTATTTGAAGGCGACCTGCGCATCATCCGTCGCTGCCGCGCCGAGTTCTTGTTGGAAGGCACGCTCGCCCTCCATGTTGCGATGTCCGGCGAGGACGAAGAGTTTTACTGAGCTGCCTTTGGCATACGGCCAGGCTTTGAGCGACCTGTTTGTGCCGGTTTCGGTGCCGAGAGTGCGCAGATACTCGTCCGCATGATTCACGCCGTGCTCGAGCTGCCCGAGCGTGCCGTAGTGATAGTGCAGCCCCGCCTCGCCGCCGATCTCCACCGCGTCATGATTGGTGGGCACATAGTCCACGAGCGGATCTGCTTCTGCGACGGTTTTTTGCGCCGTGCGGATAGCGAGCATGTTGTCGCGGTTGTCCATGCCCCAGATCGTCTTGGTGCAAAGCTCGCCGAGGTAGAAGCGCAGGTTTGGCAGCTTCAAATCGCGACGCCAGCATGCGATGAAGTTCTTCAAGTTCGCCGCGTAGGCCGGCTTGAAGGCCTTGTCGAACATGTCGTTCTCACCCTGATGCCACACGAAGCCCTCGATGCGATACGCGATGTTTTTTCGCTCCAACTCGGCCAGCGACGCACGCACATGCTCGAGCGCCAGCGGGTAAAGCTTGAAGCCGTCCGGCATGTCCGGGTTCCAGTCCTTGCCCAACGTCGTGCCGCCTGAGGCCACTTTGATGACCGCAATGGGCGCTTCGATGCCTTGCGACACCTTTTTGGCAAAGCTCAGCTCCGGCCCGAAGTAATCACGCGTCGGCTGCATCGGAATCCAGCCCTGCGAAGTCTCCATGTTCTCACGCCCTAGCTTGTAGGAAACAACACCTTCGCCTGCGGTTGGTCAAGACCTGCGAACGGCGGGAAGCGATGGATGTCCTTCACCCGCGAGTGCGTGCCCGCCATGTTTGATTGGCCCGCGAAGATGAAAACACGCAGCGTTTGGGTGTCGGTGTTAGCGCTGCGGGCGGTGACGCTGGCAAGCAGGTAAGCTAAATTGAGAAAGATGAGATGGCGCATGGCTCGCGAAAGTTGAGCGAATCACCAAATCCTCTCTTTGAGAAGACCTTTCGTAGCAACCTCGTCCGAGCAACCACAAAGTCGGTAGCTAAGGCCAGCGGAATACCATGTCGTCCTTTAAGAGCTTGTTGCCTGCTGCTGGCGGAACTGACTCCAGCCGATGAGCTTTTGCTGCTGCTCATCCCAAAGGCGGAGGGAGGCGAGCTTCAGGCTGGAAAGCAAGGTGATCGGCTGAACGTGCTGAAACAACTCGTTCGCTTGATGACAGCGCTCAAGGTTGTAGTTCGGGATGCGAGGGCTAAGGTGGTGAATGTGGTGGAAACCGATGTTTCCAGAGAACCACTGGAGGACACGCGGCAGCTTGTAAAAGGAACTGCCTTCGAGAGCCGCCTTCGTGTAATCCCACTCCTTGGCGTGCTCCCAGTACACGTCTTCGAACTGGTGCTGCACATAAAACATCCAGATGCCAGCACCGCCACCCACCGTGATGATCGTCAGCTGGATGAGGATGTAGTTCATGATGCCGAACGGCCAGGCGAGCAGCGCCGCCATGGCGAGGATGGCCACGTTCATTCCCCACACGGACATTTTCTCACGGAGATTCGCCTTCTTTTGGGCGCGACGCTGCCAGATGACAAAGACCAAGGCGGGCGCGATGACAAAGAGCACCAACGGATTTCTCGCCACACGGTAGCAAAAGCGCCTCCAGCGGGAGGATTCGAGGTATTCCTGCACCGTCATCGTCCAGATGTCTCCCGTGCCCCGGCGGTCGAGATCACCGCAGCTCGCATGGTGGATGGAGTGCTCCCAGCGCCAGTGGTGGTAAGGGGTGAAAGTTAGCAGCCCCGTGATGAAGCCGGTGATGTCATTGGCCCATGAGGATTTGAAGAAGGAGCCGTGGCCGCAATCATGGAAAATGATGAAGATGCGCACCAAAAAGAGGCCATTCAGGGCTGCGAGGCCAAAGGTGATCAATGCGGACCAAGCCAAGCTCAGGTAAATGAGATACCAGATCAGAGCAAAGGGAACGAGGGTGTTGCACAACTGCCACACAGCCTTCTGCACGGAGGGCTTCTGGAAGGGCAAAACGAGCGGCTTCCAGGTGGAGGCACTGATCTTGGGGAGCGATTGGGGAGGCGTTGTTGAGGTGCCGGATTGGTTCATCGAGCACTAGTTGGCACGGCATGGACTAGAAAGCTAGCTCGTGTTTGCGGCGATTACCCCTCATTTTGCGCGTGATGACCACTCGAAGAAACGACCATGAGTGCGGAAAGTCAGGTGGCTAGGATGGCAGGCATAGCGTTCTTTTTCATGGAGGATAAGAACAATGCAGAAAGTGAACTGGCTGCTCGAAATCATGAACATCACTTTTCACTTGGTGCGGTGATTTACCACAGTGACATCGGAGGCCGGTTGTTCAGTCTAAATACTCCATATGAAACATCTCACACTCACCCTCGTCGGCTTTTGGTTTGTTCTCAGTTCTCATTCCATGGCGCAGACGCCCACCCCCGCATACTTAGCCCTTTGCTTCGCCTGCCATGGTCCAGATGGCAAAGGCATCGGTGCGGGCACGCCCACGCCGATGGCACCTCCTTTCGTCGGTTCCAAATTCGTCAATGACGGCGACGGCGAGATCATGGCCTCCATCGTGTTCACCGGCATCGCCAAAGAGGGTGAAGTGGGGCGAAAAACTCGGCAAGGTCATCCAGCAACGCGCCAGCAAGTAACGACTGCTTTTTGACATGTCTGGATGCCTTGCCGCATCCCGATGGATCACTGCAACTTCCGCTCTCGCCCCTCGTTCTTTGCTGCTCCCATCATGATCCGCTTTTTCGCCGCGCTTTTTCTTTCCACCGCCGTCTTCGCCGCGGACCGGCCGAACATCATCTGGCTCACCAGCGAGGACAACGGCCCGAATTATGGCTGCTTTGGCGATAAATATGCCGTCACGCCAAACATCGACGCACTTGCTGCTCGTGGCATCCGCTTCAAGCGGGCGTGGTCAAACGCTCCCGTCTGCGCACCGGCCCGCACCTGCCTCATCAGCGGCCGTTGGGCACCAGCGGATGGGGCGGAGCACATGCGCAGCCTTGTTCCCATGCCATCCGGTCACCAAATGTATGCGCAGGTGCTTCGTGAGGCTGGCTACTATTGCACAAACAACAGCAAGGAAGATTACAACCTCGACCGCACCCCGGTGAAAGGCAAAGACGCCGTGTGGGATGAGAGCAGCGGCAAGGCGCACTACAAAAACCGCGCCACCGGCCAGCCTTTCTTTGCCATCTTCAATGACACCGGCACCCACGAGAGCCAGATCCGCCGCCGTCCGCACACGCTCATCCATGATCCGGCCAAGGCTCCCCTGCCCCCTTTTCATCCCGATACACCTGAGGTGCGTCACGATTGGGCGCAGTATTATGACAACATCACCACGATGGATTCCGGCATCGGCAAAAAAATCGCCGAACTGGAAGCCGCCGGTGTCGCCGAGGACACGATCATCATGCTTTATGGCGATCATGGCGCTGGCATGCCACGCTTCAAGCGCTGGCCTTACAACAGCGGCCTGCAAATCGGCCTCATCATGTATTTCCCGGAGAAGTGGAAGCACCTCGCGCCCAAAGGCTATGCCCCCGGAGCCGCCAGCGATGAGCTGGTGCAGTTTATCGACCTCGCGCCCACGCTGCTGAGCATCGCTGGCGTCCAGCCACCCGCTTTCATGCAGGGCCGCGCCATCTGCGGCTCGCATCCCGCCGCCACGCCGAATAATTTCATCCACGGCTTCCGCGGCCGAATGGATGAGCGCTACGACTGCACACGTAGCACCACGGATGGTCGTTACATCTATGTGCGCCAACTCATGCCGCACCTGCCCTATGGCCAGTATTTGAGCTACATGTTCCAGCAGGCCACTACCCGCGTGTGGAGTGATCTTTTCACCGCCGGAAAGCTCACCGAACTACAAAGCCGCTTCTGGCAGCCCAAACCCTCCGAAGAGCTCTATGACCTCCAAAGTGATCCCTGGGAAACGAAGAACCTCGTCAGCTCCAAAGACCACGCCGCCGATCTCGAACGCCTCCGCGCCGCTCAAGATGCCTGGCTACTTCAAACACGCGATCTCGGCCTCATCCCTGAAGCAGAGCGGCTCGCCACCGCGAAAGGCGGCTCGCCTGCCGATGCGCTCAAGGACTGGCCTTTCCACCAGATCCTCGATGCCGCCAAGCTCGCCGCGAACCGCACCGAGGGCGCAGAAAAGCTCGCGCCGCTGCTCAAGCATGAAAACGCCGCCGTGCGTTACTGGGGAGCCATGGGCCATCTCATTCGAGGCAGTGCCGATGCCGCCGCTTTGAAGCCTTTGCTCCAAGACAAGAGCGCCAGTGTGCGTACCGCCGCTGCCGAGGCTCTGGGCGATATCAACACGCTGCTCGCCAGTGCCAGCGTGAATGAAAAACCTTACCTCGAAGCTCTCGAAGCCCTCAACGCCCTCGATCGCCTCAAGTCCCGTCTCGGCCCCAAAAAGGCTGCGGTGCTGGCCCTACCCTCGAAAGCCCCCAAAGCAGTCGAAAAGCGCCTCAAAGAATACGTCACCCGGTTGATGGAGCACATTAGCGAGTGAAAGCTGGCCGCCAGCCATGCCCGCCACTCTCCAAGTCATCGCCACACTGCGCACCTGCTACACCGATAAATTCGGCGTGCCTCGCCAGTCCGGCCTCGTGCCTGCGGCGTGGGGCGTGATCGAGTTTGAACCCGCCTTCCGGCGTGTGGAGGCCGTGCGCGGCATCGAGGAATTCAGCCACCTGTGGCTCATCACGCAGTTTCACCTGGTCGGGAAGGAGCCCGCCTCGCTCACCGTTCGTCCACCGAGGCTCGGCGGGAATGAAAAGCGCGGCGTCTTTGCCACTCGCTCGCCGTTTCGCCCGAACCGCCTCACACTCAGTGTCGTGAAGCTCGAACGCATCGAATGGGAAGGTGAGCAAGCGCCGAGACTCTTCGTCAGCGGCGTGGATCTCGTGGATGGCACGCCCATTTTCGACATCAAACCCTACATCCGCTTTGCCGATAGCGTGCCCGATGCCAGCAGCGGCTTCGCCGATGAGGTGCCGCCATCCCTGCCCGTCACCTGGGAATGCGAAAGCGCTGTGCCAGATGATGTGCGCCTCATCATTGATCAATCGCTCGCCCAACAGCCGCAGCCCGCCTATCACGACGAGCCGGACCGCCTCTACGCCACGGAGATCGCCGGCTGGCGTGTGACCTGGCTTGCCCGCGAAGACGGTGCCCGCGTGCAAAGCTGCGAACGCGAGCTGTGAAACCCCACGCCCCATGCTCCAAGCCTCAGACCCCATCCGCGCCGCCACGGAAACCGCCCTCGCCCACGGCATCACGCCGGACCGTTGTGACATCCTGCAAAACAGCAGCACGCTCGTTTTGCGGCTCACCGAGACCCTCGTGGCCCGCGTGGTGCAGGATCGCGATGGCCCGCGCCAAGGCACCGAATGGTTCGCCCGCGAAAACGCCATCGCGCAGCATCTCACGAAAAACGGAGCACCCGTCATCCCAATGCATCCCGACCTTCCACCCGGCCCGCATGAGCACCTCGGCTACCCGCTGAACTTTTGGGAATTCGTCACTCGCACCGAGGCCGAGCCTGATCCACGTGAAATCGGCCTCACGCTCAAAAAGTGCCACGAGGTGATGAAAACCTTCCCCGAGCCACTGCCGCATCTCGCGATCCTTTCCGAAAGCCTCGCCATCCTGAACGACCGGCCCCTTTTCCCCGCTGAAACGCAAAACATGCTCCGCCAGCACCTGCAAACCTCGCTGCAAGTGCTCGCCGATTACCCGCAG
>JBEIGR010000260.1:0-7261 GCA_040381795.1 Verrucomicrobiaceae bacterium
AGGCTGCTGTCATCGCATTGACCAAGTCACTCGGAAAGGAGTTGGCCACCTGCAACATCCTCGTCAATGCCGTGACACCCGCCGTCATCGCCACGGACCTCCTCCAGCAGATGAAGCAGTCGCACATCGACTACATGCTCTCGAAGATCCCGATGGGCCGCTTTGGCAAGAAGGAAGAAGCTGCCGCCCTCGTGGCCTGGCTGTGCTCCGACGAGTGCTCCTTCTCTACCGGTGCTGTCTTCGACCTCTCCGGCGGCCGCGCGACGTATTAAAATCCATCACTCCTTTCACAATGAACATCACCGCCCTCGAACGCCCTACCTCCCTCGTCGAACGGGTCTGCCAGCAACTCGCCGAACTCATCCGTGGCGACAGCACCGATGAGGAGCGCTGGCTGCCCGGCGAACGCTCGTTGGCTGAGAAACTCGGCGTCAGCCGCACTGTCGTGCGTGAGGCGACCAAGCGACTGGAGCAGCAAGGCATGCTGGAAATCCAGCACGGCACCGGCATCAAGATCGTGGACCGCCTTCACCGCCCTTTGAATGACTCCCTCTCGCTGCTCATTCCTGATATGGCGGACCGTCTTCAGCAGCTCAATGAGACACGGCTCTCCATCGAACCGGATGCCGCCGCCTACGCCGCGCAGCGAGCCACCAAGGAGCAAATCAAGACGATGCGGCGCATCCAGAAGCAGCTCGAAAACGCCGCCGAAGGCCCTGCGGCCATCGAGGCCGACATCGCCATGCATCACGCCATCGCCGATGCCAGTGGCAATCTCATCTATCGTGTCATCCTCGATTCCCTAGCCGATCTCGGCATCTCCAGCCGCCTGCGCACCATCGGGCGCATCGGCAAGGCTGCGGCCGTCGAACAACACGAAGCCATCCTCGCCGCCATCGAGAACCGCGACCCCGAAGCCGCCCGCGCGGCCATGCGCCGTCACATTCTCGCCGCCGGCGAGGACATGGATCTGCCTGCCCTCAAAACCCGAAAGGCCAAGTGAGATATGAAGCCCATCTTTCTGTCATCCATCTTTTTGTCATGGCTCTGCGTTACCAACCACGCAGCCGACACCGCCTTCTTCGACTCGAAAGTGCTGCCCATCCTGCAGCAGCGCTGTTTTGAGTGCCACTCGCACGCCTCGAAGATCAAAGGAGGGCTCGCGCTCGACTCACGCTCCGGCTGGGAGGAGGGCGGCGACAACGGTCCCGCGATCAAACCCGGGCAGGTGGAGGCCAGTTTGCTCATCAAAGCAGTCCGCTATGTCGATGCGGAGTTCGAGATGCCGCCGAAGGGCAAGCTCGCAGCCAGTGAGATCGCCATTCTCGAAGAATGGGTGAAAAGCGGAGCGCACGACCCGCGCGTCTCTGGCACCTCCAAGACGAAAAAAGGCATCGATTTGGCCGCTGGACGCCAGTTTTGGGCCTTTCAGCCCGTCCGCAATCCCTCGCCACCCAAGATCAAAAACACGTCTTGGCCGCTCGACCCGCTCGATCACTTCATCCTGGCCAAACAGGAGCCTAAAGGCATTCAGCCTGCCACCGATGCTGGACGCCACATCTGGCTGCGCCGGGCGTCACTCGATCTCACAGGCCTGCCGCCCACCGAGGAGGATGTGCGGGCTTTTGAGAGCGACACCACGCCGCAGGCATTTGAAAAGGTGGTGGACCGCCTTCTCAACTCCAAAGCCTACGGCGAGCGTTGGGCGCGGCACTGGCTCGATCTCACGGGCTACGCGGACATGATGGGCACCTCGAACAGCGTGTATGCCGAGCATGCGTGGCGGTCTCGCGACTACCTCATCAATGCCTTCAACACCGACAAACCCTTCGACGAGTTTATCCGCGAGCAGATCGCGGGCGATCTGATGCCAACGAATTCCGCCGAGGATCGTGCGGCCAAGATCACCGCCACCGGCTTCCTCATGGTGGGCGACATCGAGATCGTGAATCCTGACAAAGCGAAGATGGAGACCGATCACATCGACTCTCAAATGATCAAGATCGGCCAGACTTTCATGGGACTGACGCTCGGCTGCGTCCGCTGTCATGATCACAAGTTCGATCCCATCGGCCTGGAGGACTATTATGGCATCGCCGGGATGCTGCGCAGCTCACCCTCCTCGCACAAGATCCCGGACATGGGCGTCTGGAGCACCATCAATAGCACAGTGCTACCCGAGACCCCGACTCAACTCGTTGCCCGCAAGAAACTTGAAGCCGATAACGAACAACGCATCGCCGATTGGAAAGCCGAGCAAAAGAAGCTCACCGAAGAAAAGGCCGCCGTGACAAAACAACTCGCCGCGCTCGGCAAGTCAGCCGAGACCGCGCCGCAAATCGCCAGCACCGACAACGCCGAGCGTGAAACAACCAAACCGGTTTTTCCCACAGATTCAGGGAAGCCACAGATTGAAAAAACCTCTGCAAATCAAACTAGCATCTCGAAGGCCTCGACTCCGAGCAGCAAAGATGCCGAAGGCATCAAAGCCATTAGCCGGGGGTTGAGCGCAGCGACACCCCCGGACAGCCGCGCCAACGGAACCGACCCCGGCAGGGGTCGAAGCAAGTCCGCCGACAAAGACGCCCTCACCAAACGCCGCGATGAACTCGACGCCCAGCTCAAGAAAATTGCCGCCGACATTCAACATGCTGAATTCTTCAAGGACAAGACCCCGCGAGCCTTTGCCATGGGCGATGGAGCGCAGCCCGCTGACATGCCCATCTATGTGCGCGGCAATCCCTATGCGCCAAGCACCGTCGTGCCGCGTGGAGTCGTTCGTGTGGCGTCGTGGGACAAGCTTCCCGCCATCCCCGCCGGTCAAAGCGGCCGCCTGCAGCTCGCGGACTGGCTGGCGGACGAGCGCAACCCGCTCACTGCCCGGGTGACGGTGAACCGGATCTGGCAAAAGCTCTTTGGCACCGGCATCGTGCCCAGCGTGGACTACTTCGGCGCACGCGGTGATGTGCCCACGCATCCGGAGCTGCTCGATCACCTCGCCACTCGCTTCATGCAGGGCGGGTGGTCGCAGAAGGCCTTCCTCCGCGCGCTCGTGCTCAGTCGCACCTATCGTCTCAGCAGTGCCAATGCAGTGGCGGCGATGAAGCTCGACCCCGAGAATAAACTCTACTGGCGCATGAACCGTCAGCGCCTCGATGCCGAGGCCATGCGAGATTCCCTGCTCGCCATCAGCGGCGAGCTCACCCGCGACAGCGGCGGCCCCGCGCTCGTGATGGAAAAGGCCGAGAACTGCGGCGCGCTCGCGCTCAAAGGCGTCAATCCGCCGACCTACACGCACAAAGTCCCCCGCCCCGCCCAGGAGTTTGAGCGCACGATCTACCTGCCTGTGTTCCGCAACAACTTCGCGGGACCGGACCGCTTGCGCGGCGTCTTTGACTTCATCAACCCCGCGATGACCGCCGGCGAACGGCCCCAGACCATCGTGCCCACGCAGACTCTGTTCCTGCTTAGCAACGACCTCCTCCGCAAACGCGCCTTCGCGCTCGCGAAGTCCCTGCTCGCCGCCGAGAAGAACGAACTCGCCCGTCTGGAGACCTTGTGGCTGCGCACGCTCAACCGCCCCATCACCTCCACCGAGCGCGAGGAAGCCATCTCCCTGCTGGAGGCCGTCACGCCACCCGGCAAGCCCGCCGGCCCGGTCCAGTGGACCGAACTCTGTCACAGCCTGCTCGCCTCAAACGAGTTCGTGTTTCGTTTATGACAAAAAGATTGGAGACAAAAATAACCAATCTTTGAGCCCCCCTGACTCACATGCCCATCAGTCCATCCATCACCACAAGACGGCTCTCCCAAAAAGAGTTCGGTGCGCTTGCTTATGAGGTGATGGAGCATGTCTTCGCGATTCATGGCGATTTCGGGCACTTCTTTGACGAAAAGATTTACAAGAAAGAGTTGGCTGCGCGAATGAAGGGCGTTCTGCTGGAGGTGTTTGTGGACGTTGTTCATGGCACCTTTTCCAAGCGCTACTTTGCCGATGTCATTGTTCATGATGGCGGATTGTTTGAGTTCAAGGCGGCAGACGCCATTCATTCCAAACATCGCGGGCAGACAATTCACTACCTGCTGCTCTTCAACCTCGCTCACGGAAAGCTTGTCAATGTGCGCACAGAAGAAGTGAAGCATGAGTTTGTGAACTGCCATCGCCGCCTGGCCGACCTTCGCAATCCCACCATCATTGATGAGGCGTGGGACCGACATACGACAGGCGCTGAAGCATTCCGAGATACGCTCGCGACGCTCGTTCAAGATTGGGGCACTGGACTCGACATCGCACTCTACGAGGAGGGCCTGGAACACTTCTTTAACCAAGCGCATCCTTTAGATCCCACTGTCCCAGTGTTTGGCAAAAGTGGTCATCTTGCCGATCAGCGCATGAGGCTGGTTGCTCCAGAAGCAGCCTTCAAGCTCTCCGCCTTCTCCGAACCATCAGACAACCTCCTCACGAACGCCCGCAAGCTTCTTCGTCACACCCCTCTCAAAGCCATCCAATGGGCAAATCTCACCCAAGACAAAATCACCCTCACCACAATCCAACCCTGATTTTTCTGTCTCCAATCTTTTTGTCGCCATGAACTCCATTCTCACCCGCCGCCAAATCCTCCAGCGCACCGCCTGCGGCTTCGGTGCCCTCGCTTTGAGTGACATCGCCCGCGCGGCCTCAAACCCGCTCGCGGCACGCATCCCTGGCATGATGCCGAAGGCGAAGCGCGTCATCTTTCTCTTCATGGGCGGTGGTCCCTCGCAGATGGATCTTTTTGACCCGAAGCCCTTCATCGAGCGCAAGCACGGGCAGAAGATTGATTCGCCGCTCCGCAAAGAAGTCACACAGATCGGCACGGATCAATTCCTCGCGCTGAAGGCCATGGCGCCCGTCCGTCCGCGTGGACAGAGCGGCATGATGATCTCGGATTTGATGCCTCACCTTGCCACCGTGGCGGACGACATCTGCCTGCTGCGCGGCATGAACGCCGACAACCCCCAGCACGCCGGTGCGACACTGCAGTTCCACACTGGCACCTTCGCCGAGGTGCGTCCCTCCATGGGCGCATGGGTCAGCTATGGCCTCGGGACGGAGAACGCCAACCTGCCCAGCTTCGTGAGCATTCAAGGCGGCGGCGTGCGTGAATACGGCTCCGCTTTCCTGCCTGCGATCCACCAGGGCACGAAACTGAACGTGCCGCTCGACAGCAAATCACTGCCCATCGAAAACCTGCGCAACGTCTCCGAGACCGACGCCATCCAGCGCCAACGCATGGATTTCATGGCCCGCATGAACAAGCGCCTCATCGGCGACCTCGGTGGCGATGCGGCCATGGAGGGCATGATCCAGAACATGGAACTCGCCGCCCGCATGCAGCTCACCACGCCGCAGATCGTGGACCTCTCGAAGGAGAGCAAAGCCACGCTCGATCTCTACGGCGTCGATGGCAAGGACACGAACACCTTTGGCCGAGCCTGCCTGCTCGCGCGCAAACTGAGCGAAGCCGGCGTCCGCTTCGTGCAAGTCAGCACCGGTGGCTGGGATCATCACGGCGACATCCGCGGCAATCTGCCCAAGCTCTGCGGCCAGACCGATCAACCCATCGCCGCGCTGCTGAAGGATCTCAAATATCGCGGCTTGCTGGACGACACGCTCGTGCTGTGGAGCGGCGAGTTTGGGCGCACGCCCTGGAGCCAGGACCTCAGCGGAAAATCACCCATCGACAAGCACGGCCGCGAGCACCAGCCCGAGAGCTTCTGCGCCTGGATGGCCGGCGGCGGCGTCAAAGCCGGCCTCACCTACGGCGATACCGACGACATGGGCTACCGCGTCATCAACGGCAAGATCCACATCCACGATCTCCACGCCACGATGCTGCATCTTCTGGGCATCGACCACCTCAAGCTCACCTCCCGCCACCTCGGCCGCGACTTCCGCCTCACCGATGTCTATGGCGAGGTGGTGCAGGAGATTCTCGCGTAGGCGCAGGCATAGGCACCCGAGATCAGGCAGGAGAATGGCTTCAGTCATTCTCCCTTCCCCATTTTTTGCCCGTCTCTATTTTGAAACAACCGATGAAACGCTTCCTCCCACTCCTCACCGCCCTGCTGCTCGCGCCACTGACCGCGCTGCACTCTGCCGAAACAAAGCCTGCGAACAAACCCAATGTCATTGTGATCCTCTCCGACGATCTCGGTTGGGCGGACCTCTCTTGCTACGGCAGCACCTTTCACGAGTCGCCGAATCTCGACAAACTTGCCGCTCAGGGCATGCGCTTCACGCAGGCCTATTCGAGCAGTCCCTACTGCTCGCCTTCACGCGCGGCGATCATGACTGGGCGGCATCCGGCGCGGTTGAAGATCACCGATTACATTCCGAGCAATGGCAAGAGCGGCAAGCTGCTGCCCGCGGAGATGAAGATGGAACTGCCGCTGGAGGAAGTGACCCTGGCGGAAATGCTCCGCGATGCGGGCTACGCGACGTGGCATGTCGGCAAGTGGCATCTCGGCGACCTGGGCTACTATCCCGAGGATCAGGGTTTTCAGGTCAACGTCGCTGGCAACCACAGCGGGGCACCCCCGAGCTTCTTCTGGCCCTTCGGCGATAAAGAGGGCGTGACGGTGGCGCGCCCAGGCGCGAGAGACCAGGGCAAAGGCTACCACGGCACACCAGTGCCTGGACTTCATGCCGGCGGTCAAAAGGGCGAGCACCTCTGCGACCGGCTCACCAGCGAGGCAATGAAACTCATCGGACAACGCAAACAAGCGCAGCCCTTCTTTCTCTACCTGCCTTTCTACGACGTGCATACGCCCATTATGGCGAAGCCCGAACTCGTGAAGAAATACGAGGCGAAAGCCGCGCGCCTCGGTCTGCCACCCGTGCCGAAAACACCCCGCTTCACCGAGGACAACCGCGCCCACGGCGGCATCGAGGCCAAGATGCCGGAAACCCAGGTGAACCCGATCTATGCCGCCATGATCGAGACGATGGACGCCAACGTCGGTCGTCTCATGGCGAAACTCGACGAACTCGGCATCGCCGACAACACGCTGATCCTCTTCACCAGCGACAACGGCGGACACAACGTCACCAGCAACCGCCCCCTGCGCGGCTGCAAGGGCTGGCTCTACGAAGGCGGTGTGCGGGAACCATGGATCGTGAAGTGGCCCGGCGTGACCAATCCCGGCAGCACCTGCGACGTGCCGGTGATGAACACCGACATCCTGCCCACTGTGTTGGAAGCCTGCGGATTGCTGGCCA
>JBEIGR010000261.1:0-7254 GCA_040381795.1 Verrucomicrobiaceae bacterium
ACGCCGACTACTTCGCGAACAAATGGACCGCGCTGCTCAAAAACCAGCGCACCGAGGCCGCCGACATCACCGCGAACTTCGCCTTCCACGCCTGGATGCGCGACAACCTGCTCGCGAACACGCCTTACGACCAACTCGTCCGCCAGATCCTCGCCAGCACCGGCACCATCGTTTCCAATCCACCTGTCGCTTGGTACAAACGCGTCAAAGAACCCACGACGCAGGTCGAGGACGTCGCGCAACTCTTCCTCGGCGTGCGCATGCAGTGTGCGCAGTGCCATCATCATCCTTTCGAGCGCTGGACGCAGGCCGAGTACTATCACATGGCCGCCTTCTTCAGCCAGATCGGCCGCAAACCGACCGCCATCGCCGGTGAAGACCTCATCTTCCACAAGCGCGGCACCGCGCAGACCGAGCATCGCAAAACCCGCGTCATGCTGAAGCCCGCCGGCCTCGGCGAACCACCGCTCGACATCGCGCCCGATGACGATCCGCGTCTCGCACTGGCCGATTGGATGGCGCAGAAGAAGAACACCTTCTTCGCCAAAGCGCTCGTGAATCGCTACTGGAAGCACTTCTTCAAACGCGGCCTCATCGAGCCCGAGGACGACCTCCGCGACACCAATCCGCCGACGAACCCCGAGCTCATCGACGCCCTCGCGAAACACTTCACCGACACCAACTTCGACCTCAAAGCCCTCGTCCGCGTCATCGCGCAGAGCCACACCTACCAGCTCAGCGCCATGCCAAACGAGCACAACGCCATCGACCGCCAGGCCTTCTCCCACTTCTACCCGAAACGCATGACCGCCGAGGTCCTGCTCGACAGCATCGACATGGTCACCGCGTCGAAAACCGACTTCGCCGACCTCCCACCCGGCACCCGCGCCATCTCACTCCCTGACAACAGCTACACCAAAGCCTCGCCCTTCCTCAAAGTCTTCGGCCGACCCGACAACACCAGCGTCTGCGAATGCGAACGCGTCTCCTCCGCCAGCCTCGCCCAAAGCCTGCACCTCATGAATGCGAGCGACGTCAAAGCCAAGCTCACCGCCAGCGGCGGCCGCGCCGAACAACTCACCAAAGCCGAGATGCCCGAGCCCAAACGCATCCGCGAACTCTACCTCGCCGCCTTCTCCCGCGAACCCACCGCCGACGAAGTCCAAATCGCCGAAACCCACCTCCTCAAGCCCCGCATCGACGCCGCTGGCAAGCCCCTCGACTCCCAACGCACCAAGCGCAACGGCTACGAGGATCTGCTGTGGGCGCTGCTGAATACGAAGGAGTTCTTGTTTAATCATTGAGGTGCCTTTGGTTCACCTCAAAGCTTTATAAGTAGCTCGCCCAAAAAACCGAAACCCCAAGTCTCCATCGAGGAAACTTGGGGCTAATCGGGAGTGAACTTCGGAAGGGATCAGGCTTCGGCCTTTTCCGCTCCTTTGTGGCCAAGTTGTTTGACGGCAAGATTCAGCTGATCGTATTCGATGGGCTTCTTGATCACTGTCACCGGGCCATGGGAAAGAATGCGACTCAGGATTTCGCTATCCGGGTAACCTGTGATGACCACGATGGGCAGATCAGGGTACAGTGCCTTCAACTGGGAATACACCTCATCCCCTGGCACGTCCGGCAGTTTGAGGTCGAGGAAAACGAAGTCGAATTTCTGCTTCTTAGCCATCGCGATGGCTTCTGAGCCGGTGCCGACCACAAGACGGCCAAAGCCAGCCTTTTTAAGGAACTGCTTGAAGAGCGCCTGGAGGGCTGGGTCATCGTCCACCACGAGCACGGTAGGCTGGCCACCTTCCTCTTCTTTGCGAAGCACGTCACGATCCAGCAAGCTGCGCTTGATGCGCCAGCGACCACCGATTTGCACGGCGGGGAGCTGTCCGCGCTGGACGAGGTAATAGACGGTCGGAAGTGGAATGCGGAGGTATTCCGCAGTCTCTTTAACCGTCATAAGTTCGGGCGGTGCTGTATCGGCCATAATGGGTGTGGTTGTGAGTCTTGGCTTGGGTTATTGGAAAAGGGACAGAGAATCGAATCTGCGGATAATTGAAGCTACGATATGATAATTATAGACTCAAATGATTTCTGGAAGGAAGTGACGCCATGGTTATCGGGAATAGTTGGTAGATTTGCGAATTATTGTCAAAATTGCAACAGTAAATTATCACATGCAGCAAAATTTCGGAATTCGTGAAGACTTTCATACAAACCGGCTCCGTTCAGAACGAACCAAATCAATAGAGCCAGTCCACGCATCTGGAAGCTAGATTCTAGCTAGCGAACTTATTATAAACTCAGGACGCAAAGGTAGCCATACCGTCTGGTGATTTCCATTTATGACAGTAGCCCGGATGCCGCACGAAACTCCGCTTCCCTTCGTGAAAAGCCTTTTGGGTTGAAGCCGCCTCCCTAGCCTCTCGCACTTCTTGATTGCCGGAATATTACCGTCATAAGATCACCGAATGCCCACCCGTTTTTCCGCCCTGCTTTTCCTTTACCTTGCCAGCCTGCTGCTCTGCCAGTGCTCCTCCGGTCCCAGTAACTGGGAATATGATTTCGTCCCCGGCAAGACGGCCATCATCATCAATGACAAGGCCGTGCCACCCGCCGATGCCCCAGCACCTGTCCTGCGGGCCATTTCCGCCGGAAACCGCATCTGCACCAAGCCCTACCGCCGCGGAGGTGGTCACGGTCGCTTTGAAGACAGCGCCTATGATTGCTCCGGCACGGTCTCATATATCCTCCACGCTGCCGGAAAGCTCGACGCGCCCTCCATCTCAGGAGCCTTTCGCAAATTCGGCGATCGTGGCCACGGCAAATGGATCACCGTCTATGCCCGCAATGGCCACGTCTTCTGCGAGATCGCCGGCCTCCGCCTCGACACCGGTTACAACGATGACGACAGCCGCGGCCCCCGCTGGACGGATCGCAAGCGCCCTATCAAAGGCTACACCATCCGCCACCCGGATGGCCTGTGAGGCGCAATGACAGGCCGGGAAGGTCCGTTTGTAATACCTCGTGCTGCGCTTCCTCCTCCTGCTCCTTCTCACCACCTCCGCTTTCACTCAAACGCTGGAGCCTGCACCACTCGTCGAAAAAGCGCTCACCGCCGTAGGTGGCAAAGACAAGCTGCTCAAAACCTTCCGCATCAAAGAGATCTTCCACTTTGGCAGCACCCTGGAGCCTGCTGAGGGCAAAAAGCGCTCCACTCGCGAGTCCATCCTCTCCCAGCCGGACAAGTGGTGGATCAACAAAAAGGAACGCGGTGCTGAACCCGCCAAAGACGACGTCCGCGCTTGGTCGCTCGATCTTTTGGTCGATCCGAAATCAAAAATCGAATTCATCCCTGATCTCACCGACGAAGGAAAAAACTGCTTCGGCCTGCAAATCAGCAGCAGCGTCGATCCGGCGATGAAATGCTACTTCGACAAGGAAACTAGCCTCCTCCATCGCCTCGACTGGCGCGGAGACTTCTACCGCTTCAGCGACTGGAAAGAGCACGACGGCCTCAAATTCGCCAGCAAGACGGTCATCTTCAAACTCAAGGACAGTAAACCCTGGTTCTTCCACGAAGTCACCGAACTCGAACGCCTCGCTCAGCTCCCTGAAGGCCTCGCCAAGCCATGATGCTTCGCCCGCTCATCGCTTCCGTCCTTTTTGCCCCTTCCGTCCTTGCTGGAGAGATCCTCATCCAGTCGCCGGACGAGTTCGCAGCTGCTTTGCGCGTCCTGAAAACCGGCACCACACTCAAATTCACCCCCGGCGACTATCCCGGAGGCCACCCCGTCAGTGGCGTCGAAAAGCTCACCATCGAGGCCCTTGATCCAAAGCAGCCGCCCCATTTCCGAGGCGGGGCGAATGCTTGGCACTTCTCCCGCTGCAAGGACCTCACGCTGCGAAACCTGCGCCTCAGCGGCCAGACCGGCAACGGCCTGAATCTCGACGACGGCGGCGATCTGGCGTATCCCACCACCGGCATCACGATCGAGCACGTCGAGATCAGCGAAATCGGCCCCAAAGGCAACCACGACGGCATCAAGTGCTCCGGCCTCGATCGGCTGACGATCCGTGATTGCACCATCACCGGCTGGGGCGGCCAGGGAATCGATTTCGTCGGCTGTCATCACAGTTTGATCACTGGCTGCCGTTTCACCGGCAAAGAAGGATTCACCGCCAGTGCCGCCATCCAGCTCAAAGGCGGCACCAGCGATGTCATCGTCGAGAAATGCCACTTCACGAATGCGGGCGAGCGTCCTATCAACCTCGGTGGCTCCACTGGCCTGCCCTACTTCCGCCCGCAAGGCACCAAGTTCGAGGCCGCACGACTCATCGTTCGGGACAACATTATCGAAGGCAGCCTGTGCGCCGCCGCCTTTGTCGGTGTCGATGGTGCGGAGTTCACTGGCAACTCGATCCGCTTTCCCACGAAATGGATCTTCCGCATCCTCCAGGAGACCCTTGAGCCGGGTTTCGTGCCCTGCCGCAATGTCCTCATCAAAGATAACCAGATCACCTTCCGCCGTTCCCAAGTGCAAATCGACCTCAACATTGGCGATGGCGCCTCTCCCGAAACCTTCCGCTTTGAAAACAACACCTGGTTTGCCGAGGACCGCCCGGATCGGTCGAGACCGAAGCTGCCGGTGGAGGAGAAGAACGGTGGTTACGGGGTGAAACCACGTTAGCCAGGGCCTGCGCAGGTCGTTTGGAGCCTCGCCATGATGCTCCGCTTCCTTTTCCCCATCCTCCTCGTCACCTCCACTTTCGCCCAAACGAAGCTCCAGAAGACCGACGTCACGCTCGCACCGCCGAAGAACCTAAAAACGAAGCTCGCTCCCGGCTATACCATTCCCATCGTGGACATCAGCGGTGAGACACAGCGGCAGATCATCGTGGATCGGGAGAAAGGCCAGTATCTCGGCCATCCGACGACGGTGTTGCTCGAAGACGACAAGACCGTGCTCACCGTCTATCCGAAGGGCCACGGACGCGGAGCCATCGTTTACAAGCGTAGCAACGACGCGGGCCTCACTTGGAGTGACCGCCTGCCCACGCCGAAGAATTGGGAGACCTCGCTGGAAGTGCCCACGCTGCATCGTGCCGTCGATGCGAGCGGCAAAAAGCGCCTGATCATATTCAGCGGCCTCTATCCTATCCGCATGGCCGTCAGCGAGGACGATGGCGTGAACTGGAGCGAGCTGAAAGCCATCGGCGACTTCGGCGGTGTGGTCACGATGAGCACGGTGATCGGTTTGCAGACGCCGGGGCATTATCTGGCCTTCTTCCACGATGACGGACGCTTCATCCGTGGCGGCGAGGTCGAAAAATACCGCATCAAAAGCCCACATGCGCCCGACTACAGCTCCTCGACGGCCAAACCGTGGCGCTTCTGGGTTTATACGACGTTGAGCAAAGACGGCGGCCTCACCTGGAGCGTGCCCGCACCCATCGCAATGCTTCCCGATGCCAATCTCTGCGAACCCGGCGCTCTGCGTTCGCCGGATGGCAAGCAAATCGCCGTGCTACTGCGCGAAAACAGCCGGAAGTACAATTCCTTCGTCATTTTCTCCAACGACGAAGGCCTAAGCTGGAGCGAACCGAAAGAACTCCCCGCCGCGCTCACCGGCGACCGCCATGTGGCGAAATACGCGCCCGATGGCCGCCTCTTCATCAGCTTTCGTGATACCACGCACGTCAGCGCCACCAAAGGCGACTGGGTCGGCTGGGTGGGCAAATACGACGACATCGTGAACGGCACCGAAGGCCAGTATCGCGTCCGCATCATGGACAACAAAAAGGGCCAAGATACCACCTATCCCGGTGTCGAATTGCTGCCCGATGGCACCTTTGTCACCACCACCTACGGTCACTGGACCGAGGGAGAGGAGGCGTATGTCGTCAGCGTGCGTTTGAAGCTGGAAGAGCTGGACGCGAAGCTCGGCAAGTAACAAGGAGAGGCACTTGCCATGTGCCTTGGCATTCGCGGGACTTGGCTTTGTCCAAGGTTTCGACCGCTGTGACGTTTCAGCCTGCGCATGCAGTTCCTCCGCCCCTTCTCACCTCCGCGCTATGCATGGCGCTCGGCGCAGGAGTGGGGGTGTCCATGAAAAACAACGATGGACCTCCCGCATCTTAGCAAGAGTCGGTGAAAAAAGCTCCAGCAGCTACCCAAGCCATCACCCTTCACCAGCGTCACGGCCTCGATGGACTGGGTGCGAAACGAGATGGGCCAAGGCAACACCAGCGCGGCGGAACTGCTCTTTCGCCACGATGCCGGACTCACGCCGGAGCAGCATCTCGCTGAGATCGACCCTCAGGCCATGGAAAGCTTAATTGCAGCGGAAACCGACGTCACCAAGCGGGATGAGATGCTCAAAGGTTACGCATGAGGGATCGGACTGAATGACCCGGTTCGCGGGATTGAACTGAACGGCCAAATCGCCGATCAGGAGGACCGTCAGCGGCAAATCGAGCATCATGTCGAGCGGTGGCTCACCAGTGATCGCGCCGCTGCTCTTGGCTAGCTGCAAGGCGATGTGCCAGAGACACTCATGGCCGCCGCATAGCGTGCCAAGCTGCTGAAAAGCTATGGATTGGAGGCGGCGCGATGAAACTCATGCTCCAGATGCTGTTGCATGCGCTGAGCCTTTTCGCGGGCTTCTGGCTTGCGAACACAAACACGTTCGAACCCTCTGAAGAGCCCATTACAGCCACCCAGCAGCCGAAATTGAAAATCTCCACCGAGGTGCAGGCATTCCAGCCGCCGCCCCAAGCCGCTTCGGAGGCGGGACTCGCCCTGCTGACCTACGAGAACTGGGCGGAGGCCATTCATCCCATCTCGCAGATGAGTCTGGAGGAACTGCCCGCGATGCTGCGCAGCCTTTTGCGCTATCCTTTCCCCGAGGTGCGGCGGCGCTTGCTGCGCTGCCTTTTCGAACGCTGGGCCGCGTTGGACCTCAACGGTGCACTCATAGCCCTGCGTGGCCTTTCCTCCCCGCAGCTCAAGGAGCGTGCTCTGTGGGCAGTTCCCGATCTGTGGACAAAGTCAGATACGGAGGCCGCTTGGAAGTGCGTCAATGCCCTCGAAGACGACAGCGTGCTTCTATAAACCGGCATCGAGCGTGACCAAGCTCAGAGCACCATCGACAGCAAACGACTTCCCAAATAATTTTCGCACAAAGCCGTGCATCTCACGGCGTTGTCCCATAGATTTTCAAACTTCAACCACCCCGCCACCATGCTTCGCCGCAC
>JBEIGR010000262.1:0-7242 GCA_040381795.1 Verrucomicrobiaceae bacterium
CTCCAAAACGATCTCCATTCTCAGCGGGGCCAAGTTTGCCTACTTCCGCGATTCCGTCTCGCTCGGGCTGGCGAAGCAAAAAGGCTGCACCTGCCCGCTGATGGACTTTGGACCCGATGGAGCCTTCGCGGTCGATCTGGCCGATGATGCCAAAGCGGAAGCCTTCCTGAGGGCCAACAGCCTCGAACAGGGCAAATTCCTCTGCTGCATCCCGCGCCTGCGTTTCACCCCTTACTGGACCATCCCCGAGAAGAAGGCCAAGCCTGATCCCGTGAAGCAGGCCCGCAATGACGCCATGCGAGACCACGATGGAAAGCCGCTGCTCGATGCCATCGTGAAGGTCATCGAAAACACCGATCTCAAAATCCTTCTGTGCCCCGAAGACAAGACGCAGATGCTCGTGGGCAAGGAGATGCTCTACGACAAGCTGCCGGAGGCCGTGAAAGCCCGTGTCGTCTGGCGTGAGAGCTACTGGCTCACCGATGAGGCCATCAGCACCTACCGCCGCAGTGCCGGGCTCTTCGGTCATGAGATGCACAGCCCCATCATGTGCATCGGCAATGGCATCCCCGCCATCGTCTGCCGCTGGGCGGAGCAGACCAGCAAAGGCCTCATGTGGCGCGACATCGGCCTCGGTGACTGGCTCTTCGATCTCGACAAGGAGGACGAACTCGCCCGCGTGGCGGATGCCGTGCTCGCCATGGCGAAAGATCCCGCTGGCTCAAAAGCCAAGGCCGCAAAGGCTCGTGAATTCGTGATGAATCGCTTTGCGACGAGCATGGGTGTGCTCGCTGGCCATCTGGGGTAGTCCCTTCGGCATCGAAACAGCGAAGCAAAGTAGGCCTCTCGCTCCGCGAGAGGCACATGGCGCATCACGAGCTCAACGGTCATCCAACGACTGGCACGCTGGGAGAAAGCGGCAGCGCTTTGCTCATCTTGCGGAGCAAGATGGCTACTGTGCTGACGCATGGCTCGCTCCTTCAGCGAGAAAGACTCAGCTCCAGATGCCCGAGGCCCGCAGCAGCGTCTCATGCACAGCGATGTCATGCGCCGCATCCCAGGCCAGTTTTTTCTCGCCACGGACAATCTTGGCGAGGTCAATGAATTCGCGGTCATAGCGGCCTTTCGGCACATCGAGTTGGAAGGTTTGAGTGCCCTTCTTGTAGCTGCCACGAGCTTGGGTGAGGGAAAGGTTCACCTTACCGCTTTCGAGCGGGACGATCTCCATCGTGCCCTCCGTGCCGGTGACATTGAAACGACGACGCGGTCCGCCAAAGGGGTCCGCGTGATTGCAGCGGATGATGGCCGTGGCCTTTGGATACTGGAGGACAGACATTTGGTTATCCTTCACGCCATCCTTCCCGACGGGTGTGGAGAAGGAATTCACTGCCGATGGCTTGCCGAGAATGGTCAGCACCGCGTCGATCACGTGGCAACCAAGCTCGAAGAGGCCTCCGCCCTCCAGTTGGCCGATCTTTTGGCGTGTTCCGGGATCAGCCAGCTTGCCCATGGCGGCATCGATCTCCGTGATCTCGCCGAGCCAACCATCGCGCACGGCCTGGAAGAGCAGTTCAAAGGCTGGATTGTAGCGCAGCATGTAGCCCATCTGCACGGTGAGGCCCTTTTGCTCCGCCGCGAGGCGCATGGCTTTGAATTCCGCATGCTGCAAAGCGCCCGGTTTATCGAGGTGCACATGCTTTCCAGCCTCGATGCAGCGCCGCGCCATCTCACACGAGGCCTCGATGGTGGTCTCGACGGCTACCGCTTTTAAATCAGGCACGACCAGCAGTTCCTCGACCGTCATCGACTTCACGCCCTCATAGCCTTTCGGCCCCGTAACGCCCACCACCTCCCACAGCTCAGTCAGCGAGCGTATCGCCTCCATCTTGCCGCCCGCGTGGGCATGCTCGGTGCCGATCTGGCCGATGCGAAGGCGATCAGAGGCAGCGTTGGCAAAAGCCGCCGAGGCACTGGCGGCAGCAAGGAAGGTTCGGCGTGTCATGATCTCTTGAACGGCTTCGGTAAACCGCTTCTACCGGTCATTGATTGGTGATCGAGCGGTAGGCATACCACGGGATTTGCACCGGCAGCGTGATCAAATCCAGCAGCGCCGCCCCGCCGAGGCCACCCGTCGGCGGCGTCACTTCGGGATCGGAACTCGCGTTCTTTTCCATGGCACGCATGCTGAAGCAACTGGTCAGCAAGAGGCATCCAAGGAAGGTGGCGAAGGAACGAAGGTGATTTTTCATGGCGGCGACGATGTTGAGCCATCTCGCGGCTTTTTGCCACAGCCAATCCATGGAGGGAGCTTTTTCAGCGCTTTTTGCGGCCGCCGCTGCGCTTTGGTTTGTCATACCGCACCTCCTGGCGCGGCGGGAGATCGCCGGTGGTGCCTTCAACGCGCTTTTTGAGCTCGCGGATCTGATCTCGCAGCAGGGCGGCACGTTCGTATTCGAGCTTCATGGCGGCTTCGGCCATTTCTTGTTCGAGTTCGCGGAGGGTTTCGGTGACGGCGAAATCGCCACCACCTTCGCGGACGATGCTTTCTTCGACTTCGCGAGCCTTGCCGAGGATGTGGAGGCTCTCCTGCACCGCACGACGAACGGTTTGCGGGGTGATGCCGTGCTTCTCGTTGTGATCGAGCTGCACCTGGCGGCGGTGAGCGCTGATGTTGATGAGGGCCTGGATGCTCTGCGTTTGAATATCCGCAAAGAGCACCACCTCACCGGCCACATGTCGAGCGGCACGGCCGGAGGTCTGTATGAGGGAGGTCTCGCTGCGGAGGAAACCTTCTTTATCGGCATCGAGGATGCAGACGAGGCTCACCTCCGGCAGATCGAGGCCTTCGCGGAGGAGATTGATGCCGATGAGCACATCGCAATCGCCCGCCCGTAGACTGCGGAGGATTTCGACACGCTCAATGGCATCGATGTCGCTGTGCAGGTAGCGGACTTTGAAGTTCAGATTCCGCAGGTAATCCGTGAGATCTTCAGCGGTGCGTTTGGTGAGCGTGGTAACGAGCACTCGTTCGCCTTTCTCAATGCGCTGGCGGCACAGTTCCATGGTTTCATCGATCTGGCCATTCAGCGGCTTGATGGTGATGACGGGATCGAGCAGGCCAGTGGGGCGGATGATCTGCTCGACGACGAGGGCGCGGCCCTTGGTGGTCACATCGAAGGCTTCGAGGCTTTGAGCATTTCCACTGACGCGGATGGATTTACCCGGCAAAGCGGCGGGGATGCCTTCATCACGCTTTTTGTTCGGGATGTAGCCCGTGTTCCCCACCACGCTGTTTTCCATCTCAAAGCGAGCGGGCGTGGCGCTGACGTAAACAAGCTGGCCCACCTTGCCCATGAACTCCTCGAAGCGCAGCGGGCGATTATCGAGAGCGCTGGGCAGCCGGAAGCCATGATCCACGAGCACGGTTTTACGAGATTTATCCCCTTCATACATGCCGCCGATCTGCGGAATGGTGGCGTGGCTTTCATCGACGAAGACGACGGGAGGCTCCGGGAAGAAATCGAGCAGCGTGCCGGGCGTGGCACCCGGCTCACGACCGGTGAGATGGCGGCTGTAATTCTCGATGCCCTGGCAGAAGCCCATCTCCTGCATCATCTCGATATCATACTGCGTGCGCATCTTGATGCGCTGGGCTTCGAGCAGTTTTCCTTCCTTCTCAAACCACGCCACACGCTCCTCCATCTCCTCGCGGATTTTGACGATGGCCTTGCGCAGCTTGTCGCCTGGCGTGACGAACTGCTTCGCGGGAAAAAGCGTGTAGCTGGGCATCTTGAGCGTCACCGTGCCGGTGAGCACGTCCACGGCGCTGATGCGCTCAATTTCATCGCCGAAGAACTCGATGCGGATGGCCTCGTTTTCGAGATAGGCAGGCACCACCTCGATCACATCGCCACGGGCACGGAACTTGCCACGCTGGAGCTGGTAGTCGTTTCGCTCATAGAGCATATCGACGAGCTTGGTGAGCAGTTCCTCACGCGACATCTGCTTCCCGGTGTGCAGCGGCACCATCATGCCCTCGTAATCCTCCGGCGAACCGAGGCCATAGATGCAGCTCACACTTGCGACGACGATGGTATCCTTCCGCGTGAGCAGGGTGCCCATGCTGGAAAGGCGGAGACGCTCGATCTCATCATTCACCGCCGAGTCTTTTTCGATGTAGGTATCCGTGCGGGCGATGTAGGCCTCCGGCTGGTAGTAATCGAAGTAGCTCACGAAATACTCGACCGCATTGTTGGGGAAGAAGTTCTTAAACTCTGAGTAGAGCTGCGCGGCGAGCGTCTTGTTGTGCGAAAAAACCAGCGAAGGCTTCCCGATTTGCTCGATGACATTCGCCATGGTGAAGGTTTTGCCGCTTCCGGTGACACCGAGCAGCGTCTGATGCCGGTTCCCTGCCCTAACGGACTTCACCAGCTTGGCGATGGCCTGCGCCTGATCGCCACGCGGATGAAATTCGGGATTGAGCTGGAAGACGGACATGCTCTCTCGCTTCGCCGTCATGGCTTCGCTGTCAAGGAATGGTCGCGGCGCTCCACGTGATGTGAGTGAAAGGAATCCATCCTGCGCTTCGATTTGCTCCGCCCCTCATGTTTCGTCCCCTCTGCCTTCTCGCCTCCGTTTGCACCTGCCTGCCAGCTTTCAGCCAGGTGGAGGCAGACTATTACAAGATCACCACTTTTGAGACACCGAAGGAAACCGCCCTCGAAGTCGGCTCCATCGACCTGCTGCCAAATGGCAAGCTGGCCCTCGGCACCCGCCGGGGTGAGATCTGGATCGTCAGCGGCGCTGGCAGCAGTGATCCGTCCGCGGTGAGCTACCAACTCTTTGCCAGCGGCCTGCACGAGGTGCTCGGCATGGCCTATAATCCGAAGGACAAAAACCTCTACGCGACGACCCGCTACGAGATCACCCGGCTGAAGGACCCTGATCAGGATGGCCGGGCGGATGTGTTTGAGAATGTGAACGACGACTGGGGTGTCTCCGGCGATTACCACGAGTATGCCATCGGCAGCCGCTTTGACAAAAAAGGAGATCTTTGGGTGACGCTGTGCCTGACAGGTTCGTTCAGCAGTGCGGTGCCGTTTCGCGGCTGGGCGCTGCGCATCACGCCGGAGGGCAAAATGATCCCCACCTGCTCGGGCATTCGCAGCCCCGGCGGCTTGGGCTTTGATGCCGATGGCGAGGCCTACTACTGCGACAACCAAGGGCCGTGGCATGGCTCCTGCACCCTCCAGCACCTCGTGCCCGGCAGCTTCCAGGGACATCCGGGCGGCAATATCTGGTATGATCAGGCCCCAAACATGGGACCGCGGCCCGTCGATCCGATCCCCGAGGCCTTTCAAGGTGATCGTGGTCGCAAAGAAAACCGTCCCGGCGGCGATCCCGGCCGCATGGTGAAGGAACGTGAGCGCATCAAGGAGCTACTGCCGCCCGCCGTGTATCTCGTGCATGGCAAAATCGGCAACTCGGCCTCGGCGATCATCTGTGACACCAGCGGTGGAAAGTTCGGTCCCTTCGCGAAACAGCTCTTCGTGGCCGATCAAAGCCACAGCAACCTCAGCCGCGTGTTCTTGGAAACGGTCAACGGCATCAAACAAGGCGTCGTCTTCCCCTTCCGCAGTGGTTTCACCAGCGGCCTCATCGGCGGGCGCATGGATGAGGAAGGTCGCGTCTTCACCGGCGGCAGTGATCGCGGCTGGGGGGCTCGTGGCGGCAAGCCCTTTTGCTTCGAGAAATGCGAGTGGACCGGCAAAACGCCCTTCGAGGTGCATGAGATGCGGGCGAAGCCGGATGGCTTTGAGCTCACCTTCACCGAGCCCGTCAATCCCGCGACCGCCGCCGAGGTGAAGAGCTACTCGATGCGCGAGTTCACCTATGCCTACCGCGAGCAATACGGCGGCGATGAGATCGACGAGATCCTCCCGAAGATCACCGCGGCCAAAGTCGCTGCTGATGGCAAATCGGTGCGCCTCACCATCTCGCCGCTCACCAAAGGCCACATCCATGAGCTGCATCTCGACGGCGTGAAAAACACCGAGGGCCAGCCGCTGCTGCATGCCGTGGGCTATTACACTCTCAACGAGATCCCGGCGAAGTAACGGCTCACTCCGCCGGCCACTCTTCGAGCAAAGAATAGCCGATGCCGCGATGCGTCACGATGGGGTCGATGCCGCCTTTCACAGCTCGCATGCGGGCACGCAGCGTCTTCACATGCGTGTCGATGGTTCGCTCCATGCTCGCATCTGGTTCCTCGCTGCTGGCTTCCATCAGTTGCTCCCGCGTGAAGACGCGACCGGGATGTGACGCAAAGGCTTTGAGCATGCGAAACTCATAGCGCGAGAGCACCAGCGCCGTGCCGAAGTAAACCGCCTGGCAGCGGATGTCATCAATCACCAGCGGAAGCACCGCGCCCGCCTTCCTCGGCGGCAGCGGCACGGTTGAAACACGCCGCAGGATGGCCCGCACGCGGGCGGCGAGCTCGCGAGGGCTGAAAGGCTTCACCACATAGTCATCGCCACCGATTTCGAGGCCCACAACGCGATCCACTTCCGACGAACGAGCCGTGAGAAACAGGATCGGCAGCGTCTTGGTGAGTCGCAACGTCTTGCACACCTCAAAGCCGCTCATGTCCGGCAACCCCACATCGAGGATGATGAGCTGAAACTCTTCGGCAGCGGCTTTTTCGAGCGCCTCGCGGCCGGTGGTCACCGCGGTGACAGCAAAACCATCTGTCTCCAGCGCATAAACGATGTTTTCAGCGATGGAGGGTTCGTCTTCGACGATGAGAATTTTCGGGGGCATGGCAGAAAGGAAATATCGAATGATGAATGGGCGAATGACGAATGCCAGCAGAACGAAGTCCTTCGTCATTCGCCGGGCGATCAGGCGAGTTTCGGCGAGAGGCCTCCAAGCCGTTCGCTCCAATCCACTTTCGCGGTCAGGGCCATGAGCACGGCGAGGGTGGAGATGCTACCGAGGGTGAGTGTGAGGCCGGTGAGGCCTTTGAAGAAGAAACTGGCGCTGAAAAGGACCATATAGGCAAACTGCGCCGGCAGGGCGATGCGGAACATGAACTCGCCCGCCGCGGCGCGGAGGTAGCCGCAGACCAGTGCGAGCGACACGACGGCGGCGATGGCAAAGCTGGCATACACCGGGAACACATCGAGCATGTAGCTGAAGAGCAGCGGGAAGGCGAAGAAGCCGCCGGCGAGGAAAACGTAGTTC
>JBEIGR010000263.1:0-7237 GCA_040381795.1 Verrucomicrobiaceae bacterium
GACCGCACCGATGTCGATTACTACCCGGATGACGCGTCGATGCAGAAGTTCGCCGCGCTTCAAAAACAGAAGAAGCAGATCACGGACACCATCGCGGCATTGGAAGAGCCTTTGAAGAAAAAAGCCGGCGCAGCCTACACCGCGCTCAGCAAGCGCATCGACGGCGCGGCGGAGAAAGGCGCGAATCCGAACGCGAAACCTGATTTCGGCTATCACAGCACCATTTCGTCCTCGCAGGATGCCGTGAAGTGGCTGCAGGTGGATCTCGGCAAGAGCGTGCAGGTCCAGCGCATCGTGCTGAAGCCCTGTTACGACGACTTTGGCAAGATCGGCGGTGGTTTCGGCTTCCCCGTGCGCTTCAAAATCGAGGTGAGCGACGATCCTGAGTTCAAAACGGGCGTCACGCTCGTGTGGCGGAAGCACGACGCCACCTTCATGCATGACTTCGCGAATCCTGGTCTCACACCTTTCGAAACCGGCACGGCGGGTGATGACGGCGTCACGGGTCGCTTTGTGCGTGTCACCGCCGTGAAGCTCGCCAAGCGGAGCAACGACTACATCTTGGCGCTCGCCGAGATGGAGGTCTATGAGAGCAAAACCGGCCCCAATCTGGCCGCTGGCCGTCCCGTGACCTCGCTCGACAGCATTGAGGCCGCGCCGCGCTGGCGAAAAGCCAATCTCACGGACGGCATCGCCCCCGAAAGCCGCAGTGAGGAAGACAAACGGAAGCTCATCCGCGAACGCGATACCCTCATGCTCGCGCAGGCCGATGAGGCCACGAAAACGAAACTGCGTGACGCACGCAAGCAACGCGATGCCCTGCCGCAACTGCCCGCGCCGCAGAAAGTGTATGCCGGAGCCGTCCGCTACAGCAGCGGCTCTTTCAAAGGCACGCACGGTGTGCCACGAACGATTCAAGTGCTGAAACGCGGCGATGTGAAGCAACCCGCTCAAGAGGTGAGCCCAGGTGCTGTCAGCTCGCTTGGCCGATTGTTTGATCTGCCTTTCCAAGTCAGCGGGGATCACGAAGCCGCCCGCCGTGCCGCTTTGGCGAAGTGGGTCACGGATCAAAACAACGCCCTCACCTGGCGCAGCATCGTGAATCGCGTGTGGCAGCATCACTTCGGCCGCGGCCTCGTCGAAACCGCCAACGACTTCGGCCGCATGGGCGCAAAGCCGAGCCATCCCGAGCTGCTGGATTGGCTGGCGCTGACCTTCCGCGACGACATGGGCGGCAGTTTGAAGAAGCTCCACAAGCTCATCGTGATGAGCGAGACCTATCGTAGAACGTGTTTTCCAACTCGTTTAGGCAACGAGTTGGAAAACTCGTTCTACGCCCTCCAAACCCGCCGCAAGCTCGACGCCGAGGCCATCCGCGATTCCATCCTCGCCGTCAGTGGCAAGCTCGACCTCACGATGGGCGGACCGAGCTTTCAGGACTTCGTCATCGACAAGCCGCAGCACTCGCCGCACTACGAATATCATCTGCACGATCCCGAAGACCCAAAAAGCCATCGCCGCAGCATCTATCGCTTCATTGTGCGCAGCCAGCAGCAGCCCTTCATGACCGTGCTCGACTGCGCTGATCCCTCCATGCGGGTGGACAAGCGAAACGAATCCCTCAGCCCGCTGCAAGCGCTCGCCATGATGAACAACAGTCTCACCGTGACGATGGCCAAGCACTTCGCCGCGCATGCTGGCAGCGTGAGACGCGCCTTCCAGCTCGGCCTCGCCCGCGAGCCGAAGCCCGACGAGCTCGCCGCCCTAGAAGACTACGCGAAACGCGAAGGCCTAGAGAACGCCTGCCGCGTGATTTTGAACCTCAACGAATTCACCTTCATCGACTAGTCATGCTCACCCGCCGCCAGCTTTTACAGACCGCCGGACAAGGTTTCGGCTCGCTCGCCTTTGCCTCGATGCAGGCGGCGGAGACGCAGCACCGCTCGCAGGTCATCGCGCCGAAAGCGAAACGTGTCGTGCAGCTCTTCATGGGCGGCGCGGCGAGCCACATCGACCTCTTTGATTTCAAGCCCGCGCTGATCAAGCATCACGGCGAGGAGTCGAACTTTGGCGAGACGGTGGAGGCTTTTCAAAACGGCCTCGGGCCTTGGAAGAAGCCCGTGTGGGACTTCAAACCTTATGGCCAGAGCGGCAAGATGCTCAGCGAGGCCGTCGCGCCGCTCGGGGCCTGCTCGGATGACATGGCCTTCGTGCATAACATGGTCGGCAAAACAGGCGTGCATTCGCAGGGCACACTGCTTCAAGCCACGGGCTTCAACTTGCCCGGCTTTCCCGGCATGGGCTGCTGGGTGAGCTATGCGCTGGGCTCGATCAGCGACAATTTGCCAACCTTCGTCGTGCTGCCGGATCATCGTGGTTTTGCCTCGAATGGGCCAAAGAACTGGGATTCGGCCTTTTTGCCCTCGCAGCATGCCGGGACGATCATTTATCCCGGCGCGGAGACACCCATCGCGGATTTGTTTCCGCACAAAAACGGCCGCTACATCAGCGCGAGATCGGATCGCGGTGGCTTTGATCTTTTGGAGCAGCTCAACCGCAAGCACGCCGCGCTGCGTGAGGAGGACTCGCGACTCGAAAGCCGCATCCAGAGCTACGAACTGGCCGCGAAGATGCAGCTCGCCGCACCGGAGGCTTTGGACATCTCGAAGGAATCCGACGCGGTGAAAGCCATGTATGGCATCCAGGAGCATCGCAAAATCTGGCCCACGGAGATCAATCCCGAGGAAGAGGCTGATTACATGGGCCGCAAGTGCCTCACGGCGCGGCGCTTGCTCGAACGCGGCGTGCGTTTCGTGCAAATCTGGAGCGGCAATGACAACGGTTTCCCGCGTCGAAACTGGGACAGTCATGAAGACGTCGAGCGTGATCACGGCCCGCTCGCCTGGGGCATGGCGAAGGCGGTTTCGGCGCTCATTCTGGATCTGAAGCAGCGCGGCCTGCTCGATGAGACGATCATTTTATGGACGACGGAGTTTGGCCGCATGCCGAGCACGCAGGGCGGCAAGGGTCGCGACCATAATCCGTATGTCTTCACGAACTGGCTCTGCGGCGGCGGTATCAAAGGTGGTGTCACCGCCGGTGAAAGCGATCAATGGGGCTACAAGCCGCTCGATCGCGCCAATCCCACGACCTGCTACGACATCCACGCCACGATGATGCACCTCCTCGGCATCGACCACGAAAAGCTCACCGTACGCCACAACGGCATCGACCGCCGCCTCACGGATGTTCACGGGCATGTGATCCGCGATTTGGTGGCATGAGCTGGCTGCCGCGCCGCGTATGATGGGAGATGCTTTTTCGTCTTTGCTTACTCTCATTCACCACGCTGGCTAGCTCGGCGGAGCTGTCTTTCAACCGCGACATCCGCCCGATCCTCAGTGACAACTGCTTCTACTGCCATGGCCCGGACAAAAACCACCGCAAGGGTGATCTCCGCCTCGATGTGCGCGAGGAGCTGATCAAGCTGGGGCCGCAGACTTTGATCGAGCGCATCCACACGACCGATGCCGATGATCTGATGCCGCCGGCGGATTCGCACAAGAAGCTCTCGGCCAAGCAGAAGGACACGCTGAAGCAATGGATCGCCGAAGGGGCAAAGTATGAGCCGCATTGGGCCTTCGTGCCGCCGGTGAAACCGAAGTCCGGCAACTCGATCGATGATTTTGTCCAGGCGGAACTTAAGAAGCACGGGCTTCAGCCTGCGCGGAAGGCTTCCCGCGAGACGCTCATCCGCCGTCTCTCGCTCGACCTCACAGGCTTGCCGCCATCGGACCCATCCGACCTATCCAACCTATCTCATTACATCGACAAAGTTCTCCGCTCACCGCACTACGGCGAGCACATGGCAGTTAGCTGGCTGGACGCGGCACGTTTTGCGGACACCAACGGCTACCAGGTGGATCGTGATCGCGAGCTGTGGCCTTGGCGGGACTGGGTGATCAAGGCCTTCAATGCGAACATGCCCTTTGACCAGTTCACCATCGAGCAGCTTGCAGGTGATTTGTTGCCGGGTGCCACGCTGGATCAAAAAATCGCCACCGGCTTTCATCGTAACCACATGTTCAATGAAGAGGGCGGCATCATCGCGGAGGAGTTCCTCGCCGAATACACCGCCGACCGAGTAGAGACGACCGCCGCCGTGTGGATGGGGCAGACCTTCAACTGCTGCCGCTGCCACGATCATAAGTTCGATCCCTTCACCGCGAAGGACTTCTATGCGATGAAGGCCTTTTTCCACAACGTGCCGGAGAAAGGCGTCGGCATTTATGGCAATCCCGTCCGCACCAACGCGCCGCCCTTCATGAAACTGCCCGCGCCTGAGCTGGAGGCCAAAATCGCCGCTCTAAATGCGAAGCTCAAACCGATCGAAGATCAGCTCAAAGGCCTCGCGGCGGGTGATCTCGAACCTTGGGCGAAAAAGCTCGCTGCGACGAAGATCGACTGGCTGCCGCTGGAGCCGCAAAAGGCCACTGGCGGCGACAATCCGCCTCAAATCGCCGACAAGGCCGTTTTGGTCGGCCCGCAGGAAACGCGGGCCAATAACATCGTGATCAACGCGAAGCTGCCTGCAGGCAAAATCACGGCGATGCGCCTCGAATGCTCCACGACGGCTCCTGCAGCCAGTTTTCAATGGAGCGAGCTCAAAGTCGGCAAAACGAAGCTCCACGCCATCGACGCCACTCACGTCAATGTGCTCGACAGCGACCGCAAAACCAAATCCGTGCTCTCGGTGGCACCCAAGAAGCCGGTGCAGGCGCTTTTTGAGCTCGAAAAGCCTCTCGAAGGTTCCGAGTTGGAGATCACGATCGGTGTCGAGAATGCGGGTGGACCTTCACAGTGGCGTCTCTTTGCCACCACAATTCCGACTGATGTCGTCGCGCCAGCGAGCATCGTCACCATCGCGCAAAAAGAGGCCGCCAAACGCACAGCGGCTGAGCGCAAGCAACTCGCGGACTTCAGGCTTGCTCAAATGCCCGCGCATCGTCGCCTGAGTGAGGAAGCGGCCACTTTGAAGAAGCAAATCGCCGCTGCCGAGGCGGAGATTCCCACGACGCTGGTCATGGAGGAGCAGAAGGAGATGCGCCCCACCTTCATCCTGATGCGCGGTGCCTATGACAAGCCCGGCGAGAAAGTCACCGCCGCCACACCCGGCGTTTTGCCCGCACTCGCCGCTGATTTGCCGCACAATCGCCTCGGCCTCGCGAAGTGGCTCGTGAGTCGTGAGAACCCGCTCACCGCCCGTGTGATCGTGAACCGCTTCTGGCAGCATTTCTTTGGCACCGGTCTCGTGCGCACAAGCGAGGACTTTGGCTCACAAGGTGAACAGCCAAGTCATCCAGAGCTGCTCGACTGGCTTGCCGTGACGTTTCAAGAAAGCGGCTGGGATGTGAAGAAGCTCGTGAAGCTGATCGTGACGAGCGAGACCTATCAGCAGAGTTCTCAGTTCACGGTTCGCAGTGCTCAGTTGGACCCGATGAATACCTGGCTCTCCCGTGGTCCACGTCATCGCCTGAGTGCGGAAGTCATTCGTGATCAGGCTATGGCCGCCAGCGGGTTGCTGGTGGCGAAGATCGGCGGCCCGAGTGTGAAGCCGTATCACCCGCCCGGACTTTATGAGCAGGTCGTGGCGCAGCGTGACAATCCCAAGGCTACCTACCAGCAAGGCAGTGGCGATGATCTGCACCGCCGCAGCCTCTACACCTACTGGAAGCGCAGCGTGCCGCATCCCGGCATGCTGCTCTTTGATGCGCCTTTCCGTGAAACCTGCGCGCTCCGCCGCTCACGCTCGAACACGCCCCTGCAGGCGCTCAATTTAATGAACGACCCGACCTATGTCGAAGCGGCCCGCTTCCTTGCACAGCGCATGATCAAGGAAGGCGGCACGGACATCAAGTCCCGCCTCACGCATGGCTTTCGCCTGCTTCTCGGACGAAACCCGAGCCCGCAAGAACTCCAAGTCCTCACTGCCGCTGTCGAACGATCCATCAAAGACTTCACGCATGACCCGGCAGCCGCCAAACAGCTCCTCACCATCGGTGAAGCCAAAAACGACGACAAACTGAGCCCCGCCGAACTCGCAGCCTACACCGCGGTCGCCAGCACGCTGATCAATCTCGACGAAACCATCACCAAGGAGTGATTGCGATGCCTTCAGTTCACCGTCAGTCCTTCCAGTTCCGCCAGCTTCCGAGCCTTGGTGTCAAAGCTCCAAAAGGTGTCAGAGCCCAAGATGAGCGCGGAGGCGACATGCATGATGTCGTAGGCTCTGAAACCATGCCTCATCGTGTGGCGATGAGCCAGTTCATCGAACACAGACATCAGCGTTTCGAGTTGGATCCGCGTGGTGTGAATCAAAACGCCCTCTCGCAGATCATCCAAAAAAAGAGACTCCTCCAGTATTGCCGCCTCAGGGCTGGCATGGATTCCAGGAACTCCATTCCTGGTAAAGAAAACCTGCTGCTGAAACGAGTTGATGACCTCCATGCGGGTCAAAAACGTCACCGGTATTGGCCCCACTCCTTGCAACGCTGCCTGTTGACAGAGCCGCTCGACTTCAGCCGAGTGCATGCCGCCACTGTAGAAAGCGGTCAAAAAGTTCGTGTCCACGTAGGGCTTCATCGTTCACCTGCGATGGCTTGGCTGATGACTTCCCAACCCTCCGCGGTCGGCTCCTTGTATCCGATCTCTGCCAACCGCTCTCGATGCCGACGCATGCGTTCGAGCATCGAATTTGCCGCATCAGTCCCTGTTGTGACCTCTTTGACGGAACGCACTTCGAAAGCCTCGCCTGCACGGCTGCGGATGGTCACGCTGCCTAGCTTCCGCGCCGCCTCCAGAAGCTCCGCACCACTGCGGTTCATGTCGCGCACGGTGAATTCACGCCGCAGCGGCTTCTGGCTGCGCACACGGGCTTTCTTGGCGGCTTTTTTGGATGCGGTCTTCATGTCCGACATCATGACCGACATCGCAGCGCCTTTCAATTCCTCATTTCTCCGCTCATGAGCACCGAATCCTCCCTCGCACCCTTTTCACGTCGCAACTGGCTCAAGAGCCTCGCCCTCGCTTCCCTCGCGAATCCGAAACTCTTTGCCTCGCCAGCGGCACACTTTGCGCCGAGAGCGAAGCGCATCATCTGGCTCACGCAGGCGGGTGCACCGTCGCAGCTCGATCTGTTTGATTACAAGCCGGGGCTCGCCTCGCAATTCGACAAGGA
>JBEIGR010000264.1:0-7211 GCA_040381795.1 Verrucomicrobiaceae bacterium
AAAATCAGCCAGGATCTGCTTACCGACTTCGAGGCAGGCTGCGCCATCGGCCACGTCGAGGGCGTAACCCTTCGCCGCACCGGGGTGCGTGGCGTTGATGGCATCGGCGGTGGCTTGTGAATTGGCCTGCGTGCGGCTCACAACGGCCACTTTGGCCCCCTCGGCAGCGAAGGCTTCAGCGATGGCTTTGCCGATGCCGCGTCCGGCACCGGTGACGACGGCGACTTTGTCTTGGAGTTTTCCCATTTCGTTTTTTAGAGAGGATGGAAGCAGGAAGCAAGGGGGCTTTTAGTCTCTTTTCGCCACCTGGCTAAATTTAGCCATTGAACTAAATTTAGGTAGATGGTTAACTTGCACTAATTCCATGAGCCTGCTCCCTTTTCAAAACCCATTCCGGCCCGGTGCTGGACATCCGCCGCCCTATCTGGCGGGCCGTGAAGATGAAAAAGCTGAGTTTGCCAAGCTGTTAACCCAGAACCCCGTGATGACGAACATGGTTCTCACCGGTCTGCGTGGCGTGGGCAAGACGGTGTTGCTGGAGACATTCAAGCCGATCGCGGTCGAGGCGGGTTGGCTGTGGGCCGGCACCGATCTTTCGGAGTCCACCAGCGTGAGCGAGGAAAACATCGCCATTCGCATCCTGGCCGATTTGTCTCCTCTCGTGTCCGGCGTGGTGGTGCAGGAGGTCGAGAAGAGGCGGTTGGGATTCCACGCCGAGGTGGAGAAGGTGCAGGTGCGCCTTGATTTTGATCTGCTTAAGCGGGTCTATGACAGCACTCCAGGTCTTTCAGCAGATAAGCTGAAAGCGGTGCTGGAACTGGTGTGGAGCTGTCTGGCCGCCACGAACTGCAAAGGCATTGTTCTTGCCTATGATGAGGCGCAGAATCTCAGTGATCAGGCGGATCGAAACCAGTATCCGCTCTCGCTGCTGCTGGATGTTTTCCAGTCCATTCAGAAGAAAGGATTACCCATCCTGCTGGTGCTGACGGGACTGCCCACCCTTTTCCCCAAGCTGGTCGAGGCCCGCACTTTTGCGGAGCGCATGTTTCATGTGGTCACGCTGGGTCGCCTCAATGAGGAGGAGTGCCGTCAGGCCATCACCATCCCGGTAAAGTCGAAAAACTGCCCGGTGACGATCACGGAGCCTGCCATCATGGCGATCACGAAGAGTTCCGGCGGCTACCCTTACTTTGTGCAGTTCCTGTGCCGGGAGATTTACGACTCCTATCTCCAGCAGAAGGCCTCTGGGGTGCTGGATCCCGTGGTGACGGTGGCGCAGGTGGTGAGAAAACTGGATACAGATTTCTTCGCCGGACGCTGGAACCGCGTCACGGATCGTCAGCGCGAGTTGTTGATCCTTGTGGCGATGCTCTCCAACTGCGATGACGAGTTTTCCGTCAGCGAGATCGTAGCAAAATCGAAGGAGTCCACCATCAAGTCATTCAGCAGCAGCCATGTGAACCAGATGCTGGCCGCTCTTAGCGATAACGGCCTTGTTTATAAAAATCGCTACGGCAAATATGCCTTTGCCGTGCCCTTGCTTGGAGCGTTCATCCGGCGGCAGCAGGCGAGTTTGACTTAACTCTTTCCATGATCCATGCCCACGCTCGACCATGAGAACCAACTGCGCCGCAAGGGCTTTCGTGTGATCGCGGGCGTGGATGAGGCGGGCAGGGGACCGCTGGCGGGTCCGGTGACGGTGGCGGCGGTGGTGCTGCCGGAGGGCTTCACGCATGAGGTGCTGAATGATTCGAAGCAGCTCACGGAAAAGAAGCGCGAGAGGCTTTATGAGGAGATCACGGGCGATTCGAGCATCCGCTGGCATTGCTGCGTGATCGAGCCGGAGGAGATTGATCGCATCAACATCCTCCAGGCGACTTGGGAAGGCATGCGACGCTCGGCGCTGGCGCTCGATCCGCGGCCGGATGCCGTTTTGATCGATGGAAAGCCGGTTAAGAAATATCCGCTGCATCAGGTGGCGCTGGTGAAGGGGGATAGCCTGAGCTTCAGCATCGCGGCGGCGAGCATCATCGCAAAGGTGACACGTGATCGGATCATGCTGCGACTGGCGGAAGAGTATCCGCAGTATGGTTTTGAGGTTCATAAAGGCTACCCGACACCGAAACACCTCGCGGCCTTGAAGCAGCATGGGCCATGTCCTCAGCATCGGCGGAGTTTTGGTCCGGTGGCGCAGTTGGAACTCGATTTGGGATGAGAGCGGGACTTCCAGCACGCCTGCGCTGGCTGCGGCGTTGGTTCACCGGGCATCCCTGGGTGCGGCTAGCCGGCATCTGGATGCGAGCGTGGCCGCAGCGGCGGTTTCAGCGTGTGATGCTTGGGCGGAAGCTTTCCACGGCGGAGATCGGCGTGATGGGCGAGTGGATCGCCACGCGGTGGTTGAGGCAAAATGGTCGCGTCATCTTCCGTCGCAATTTTCGCGGCGTGAGCCGTGGCGAGGTGGACATCGTCGCGCGGCATCGCGGCTCCTTGACCTTTGTGGAGGTCAAAACACGCACCAGCCGCGCCTTTGGCCGTCCAGCCGACAACGTGGGGCCCGACAAGCAGCGTCTGATCATTCGCGGGGCGCAGGACTGGCTGCGTGAGGTTGATTTGCGGCCCGTGCCTTTTCGCTTCGACATCGCGGAGATCACGCTCATTCCCGGCGAACTGCCGCAGGTGAATATCATGAAGAATGCCTTCCAGCTTCCCGATAGCTCGATGACGGGGCGGTGAGTGAAAATAGAAAAAGACACCATCCCGCGTTTGTGAGATTCTCTCCGTCCACCACCATGAAAAAATCTGTTTTCGCCCTTCTCGCCAGTTTTGCCTTTGCCGCCACTTCACCTGCGGCGGACCATGTGACCTATGAACCGGCTGGAAAAGCCAATGGGAAGCATGTGGTGCTGCTTTCGGGCGATGAGGAGTATCGCAGTGAGGAGGCTCTTCCAATGCTGGGGAAGATCCTGAGCCAGCATCACGGCTTCAAATGCACGGTGCTCTTCAGCTTGAACGACAAGGGTGAGATCGATCCGGCGGCGGGTGGCAGTCTATCGAATCCGGCGGCGCTCGACTCCGCGGATGCGATCGTGATGTTGCTGCGTTTCCGGCATTGGGACGCGGCGGCGAGTGGTAAATTCCAGGCGGCGATCAATCGCGGCGTGCCGATCATTGCCCTGCGCACGAGCACGCATGCGTTTAGCGGCTATCCGAAGGAAAGTCCCTTCGCCGCTTGGAATTGGAACAACCCCGATGGCGGCTGGGGCAAAAAAGTGCTCGGCGAAACGTGGGTGAGCCACTGGGGCAAGCACAAGTTCGAGGCCACCAAAGGCATCCTCGAAGCCTCCAATGCCTCTCACCCAGTGCTTCGAGGCATCACGGGCCTCTTTGGCAACAGCGATGTGTATGAGGCCGCTCCTCCCGCCGATGCGGTGATCTTGGCTCGCGGTCAGGTGCTGCAAGGCATGACGGCGGACACAGCGCCTGCGAGCTACAAAAAGGCCACCGTGGCGAAGGTCGAGCACGAGGTGAACAGCCCGATGATGCCCGTCGCCTGGGCACGCGGCGTGAAAAACGATCAAGGCGGCGAAAACAAGATCCTCTGCACCACCATGGGCGCTGCCACGGACTTGCTGGACGAAGGGCTGCGCCGCCTCGTGGTGAATGGCGTGTATTGGGGCCTCGGCCTCAATGTGCCGGAGAAGGCGGATGTGACCCTCGTGGGCGAATACCAGCCGACGATGTATGGCTTCAAAACCTACAAAACCGGCCTGAAGCCAGATGACTTCGCGCTCGCGAAGTGAGAGGAGGATGTTCTGCCATGCTGCGTTTCGACCTGCCAAGCCCGCTGAAGCTGTCTCTTTGGATGGCTGGAGCATTGGTTGTCATACTTGTCGCCGTGATATTGTTCGGTGAGGCGTCTCCTCAACCGCCAGTAGTTGAAATTGCTGAAAGCCAGTCTCGCAAGCAGCCAGTGTTCCCGCCCAGGGGATGGGAGCTTTCACCTCCGAGAGCTTCCGCGTTTGTCATTTTGAATGATGCGTATTTAAAGAAGTGCGAGGCGGCAGCTGATGCTGGCGATATGGAGGCGGTGATCGCATTGGCACGGTGGTTTGATGCGCATGAAGAGCGTGAGAAGGCGGCTCATTGGAAAGGTGTCTGGAAGGCCGAAATGGAAACACGAGGCAGGGAGCCGGCCTTAATGGCAAGCTCCGCCGACCAAAGTGGAGCCTCGTTCCCGATAGACTGGCCTTTGCTTCCGCCGCCGTATTCATGGCACTGGATCTTTGACGACACAGATGTTCGGATGGCCGAGAAGGCCGCCAAATTAGGAGATCGTGATGCGATTGCCGGCCTAGTCGAGTGGTATCAGGCTCATGGTGAATCTGAAAAGGCCATGGCATGGAGCGAGATACTTCGCTTTTGAAATCGCATGGCGATCAGGACAAAATCATGAACAGCCGCCACCGCAAAAAGTCCTTGGCGTTTCAATGAGAGACTCTCGATGACTTCCTGCGGCAGTGACTTTCCCGATCAGACCTCTGTGTCCTTCGTGCCTCTGTGGTTCACTCTCAGCGGTTTTCTTCACCACAGAGGCACGAAGAGCACAGAGGCCGAGCCAGGGCTACGCATGCAGACTTTTTGCGGAGGCCACTGAGCAGGTGAAATTTAGGCTCAGCCAGTGTTAGAACATGAAAAAGTCTCGAAAGAATCGCCAGCAAGGTAGCCATCTCGCTCAGCGAGATGGCTACCTTGCTAAGCCTGCTTGTGACCGGGAGGCTGCCTGTCACCGCCTTAGTTTTTCCACGTCAGCCGATCCCGCAGCCACAACGCGGTGCCTAGAGGCAAGGCGGCGAGCCAAAGAAGCTTGCCGCCGAGGGTTTTGAGATCGCTGTATTGCTTTCCGATGCCTGCGCCGGTGTGAAAGCTGAAGCGGGCATACAAGGCGGCGGCCCGAAGGAGGCGCAGCGGCGCGGTGAGGAACCAGCCGCTTTCCATGTTGAGCACCGTTTGGCACCACAGGCGATGGCCGGCGGCATTGCGTCGCGGATCGGGACGACCAGTGACGAGCGAGGGCGCATCCATCCAGTAGATGCGCACGATCTCGTTCACATGGCGGGTGAGATGGTTTTTCGACACCTGACACCACACGACGGATTCGGGGATGTAGTGGCCGGAAAGGTTCTCAGGGAAGGGAAACTGCTGCACGACATCGAGACGAAGAAAGCCCCATTTTTCACCGCGCACCTTATGGCGGTATTCGAGGGCGGCGGCGGAGCAGTCGAGCGGATCGAGCGGGTAGCGTGTGCCGACGAGTTGGCCGTCCTGATCCTGGCAAAGACCAGTGACGCCGGCGAAGCGATGCTTTTCGGAGGCGGGAATGCTGTCCCAGTGATGCTTGAGTCGCTCAAGCGCATTGGGCAGGCAGCCGTCATCGGAGTCGAGCTTGATCCAGAGATAGCCCTTCGATTCCCGCATGGAGACATTATGCACGGCCCAGGCACCGCGATGCGGCTCCAAAAAGTAGCGCACGGGAAAATCGGCCTCGCGTTGATACTGCTCGACGAGTGCCTGAGTGCCGTCCGTGGAGCCGTCATCGACGATGAGCCACTCAAAATCCCGCAGCGTCTGCGCCTTCAGGCTCTCCCACACGCGGTGGAGCGTGTGGGCGCGGTTGTAGGCGGGGGTGAAGACGGTAAAAAGCGGCATCGAAGGCCGGAAAGCTACGCGCCGGGGAAAAGTGCCGCAACTTACTTCACATCCTTCATCTCCAGCAGCAACGTCATCATCTCCTCTGCCGCAGCATGAGCCACGCGTTTCAGCAGGGCGCGGTCGGTATTGTCGCCAATTTCATAGGTGATGGCGGGAATGCCAAAAGTGTGATGGGCCCAGTAGATGGAGGTGGTCGGTGTGGGCGTGGGGCTGGCGCTGCGCTCGGCGGTGTAGTCCGGCACACGCCTTCCAATGCCGGCGAGCCAGCGGGCGGTGAAATTTGGCGGCGAGGAAGCGGCATCGTCCGGCTGGGTGTAGAACACATCGCGGAAGGTGGAATGAAAATCGAGCATCAGGAAGAGCAGCCCCTGATCCTTGAGTGCGAGGATTTGATCCCGCACAGCCCTTGTCTCCGGCTGGGCAAAGGCATTCCAGTCCCGGTTGAGGTCCACATGGCCCATGTTGTGCCGCCAATGACCTGCATCGACGCCATCGGGATTCAGCAAAGGCATCACGACGAGGTGAAAGGCTTCGCGGAACGACTTCGCCTGCTCCGAGTCAGCCACCACGCTCTCGATGAAGCGCATGAGCGCCATGCTGCCCGTGGTCTCCGGTGGGTGCTGGCGTCCGATGACGACGATTTTGCGCTTGGAAGACGTGTTGCCGATGTCGAGTCGCATCAACGGCACGCCCTTGATGGAAGCTCCGAAAGTGGAGCGCGTGACAAAGGGCAGTCTCTCCAGCGTGGCGGCCCAGTCTTCCATCTCCGCCCGCGACACCGGCTCCTGCGCGGCGACATGCAGCACGCGGGGGCCGATCTCGAGTTTCAGCACGGCTTCTTTGCGATCCTCGGTCTGTTGATAGCATTCCTCCGGCAGCAGCAGCCATTGAGTGCCATCGAGACTGATTTTCGGACAGTAACGCAGCGAGCCTCCCTGGCAGCGGAGGCGCAGCGCGATGGTTTTTTCCTTGTCCGCATGCACTCGAAAGGCAAACCAAGGGCTGTCATTCACCGGCAGGTTTTCCGGCCGCACCACCGCGCCGAATTCATCCGGCCCGAGCACCTCGCAGGCGGTCATGCGTGCTCGCGGGAAATTCGCCTCAAAGGTCACGCCCTGCTCCGGGAAGCTCCAGACGCCCTCGCGAAGGGTTTTGTCCTCCGGGCAACACGCCGCGAGGAAGATCGAAAAGATCAGAAGGAGCTCAAAATGCTTCATGCGCGATTCGTGGCGGTTCACCGAGAAGGGCGCAAGCCGGAACGTCTCGCCAAAATGAGCGGGTAAGGACCTTTGCTTGACCTTCACGTCTCTCCTCCCGACTTTGCGTTGAGATTTGTCCCAGCCGCATCGTTTCTCTTTTATCCCCATGCAAACCACCCTCGAAAAACCCGCCACCGAGAAGAAGGTCGAACAGACCGAGGCTGGGAACTATTTCGTTTCCAACTACCCGCCGTTTTCTTTTTGGAAGCCGGATCAGGTTCACGTCGTCGAGGAGGTGCTGCA
>JBEIGR010000265.1:0-7209 GCA_040381795.1 Verrucomicrobiaceae bacterium
AACTGACCTCGAATCACCGGCAGAAGCAATTCAGCGACGAGTTCGTGGCCGAGGTCGCCGGGGTGCATGCCGTCGGGGAGCATGTCGGTGATGAAGGTCTTCTTTTTGGCGGCGAAGGCGGGATAGGCGGCGTGGACATCGACGAGCGGGACGTTGAGCTCCTTCGCGAGGGCGCGGAGGGCGTCGTTGTAAGCGAGGAGGGTGGGTGATTCGAAGCCGTCTTCGGCGTCGGGCTTGTAAGGTGGCTTGCCGTAGAGTTCGCGGGTCTTCGAGTGCCAGCGGAGCGGGTTGGTGGTCATGAGGATGACTTTGGCACCGGCTTTTTGCGTGGCGGCGATCATGCGGCGGTAGTTGGCGATGAAGGCTTCCTTGCTCACACGAGGCTCGGTGGCGGGTGGTTTGCGCCACACATCGATGGCGCTGTCGTTGATGCCGAACTGCATGACGACGATGCACGGTATGTAGGCGAGCACGTCGGTTTGCAGGCGCTTCACGGCCTGGGCGGTGGTGTTGCTGGGCACACCGGCGTTGTAAACGCTGAGGCTGGAGCCAATGCTTTGCAGCATCGTGTTCACGCGGTCGGCATAGACGGTCACGCTGCCACGCGGAGCGGTGGTGCTATCGCCAAACATGAAGATGCCGCCGGGCTTTGGCACAGCCTTCGGCGGTGGCACGAAGACGGGAATCTGACCGGCGGCGAGGTCGGCGGTATTCACGCTCATGCGCAGGCCGCCCTGCATGGTGGTGATCCACAGCTCACCGGGCTTTCGTTCATGCAAATAAGGATACGACACGCGGCCTGCGGGTGCGTAGTTCGCGGCGACGATGACGGGGTTGCTCCACGAGGCCGTTTCATCGCTGGAAAAGGCGAGCGAGAGTTCTGCGCGGCTGCTGCCATTGCCCGGATTGTGGCGTGGTGGGGCGTTCCAAAGCAACGCGATGCGTCCATCGGCGAGGCGGGCCATCTGCGGACAGCAGGTGACGGATGCGATGCTGGTTTGTTTGAGGCCAGCCCACTTGAGGCCGTCTTGGGAAGTGGATTCCCACAAGAAGCCCGACTCCGTGCGCAGCAGCAGGTAGAGTGAGCCATCCGCACGCTCGATGACGCTGCCCTCGATGCTGCCAGCGTGGTCGTGAGTGCCGACGCCGTAATCGAGCACATCGCCGCGCTGCCAGGATTTGCCGAGATCGTCAGAAGCCCACATCACGGTGGCGTGTCGCCACTGCGCGATGATTTCTTGGCCGACGAGCACGAGGCGGCCGCTTTTCATCTGAATGAGCGAGTGAATGCAGCCGCACCACGGATCGCTGAGCTTCACAGGTGCTTCCCAAGTCTTGCCATCATCGGTGCTGCGGCAGGTGTAGGTAGGCAGGATGAAGTCCGTCCACTTCGCACTCGCCTCGCCCCAGTGCCAGCCGGGCGGGGTCTTGCGCTCGACGCCGTTCATCCACGCCGAGATGACCACACCTTCGCGAGTGCGCAATAGGGCGCGTTCGTTGCTGACGGAGAACTTCGACTGATCGGCAAACAGCGGCGAACTCGTCCAGGTGCGGCCTTCATCGGTGCTGTGGAGAACGTTTTTGTTGTCGATGCACAGCACGCCGCCGTCCGCGGTGGTCACAAATGGCCCCTGATGCGTGTGATGCAACGCGGAGGCCTTCGGATGGAGCGTGGGCGAGTCGGCGGCGAAGGCGGAGCTGAGGCTGAGGAGGAGAAAAAGGCGGCGCATGAGCCTCAAACGTCCACCGATGGCATTTTCAGGCGAAACCTTGCCGCCGCAGGCGTTTGGATGAATCCATGAAACGGTTCCTCTTCCTTTGCCTCCTTTCCACGATGCATGCCGAGACGCGTGATTTGATCCTCGTCGCCGGCCAATCGAATGCGGTGGGCTTTGATGCCTATGCCACTGAACTACCCGCTGATGACTCCGACAAGGACGTGATGTTTTGGTGGCGTGTGGGCGATCCGCCGCCGGACGAGCACGATGTCACCAGCGGAGGGAAATGGACGCATTTGCAGCCGCAGCCGAAAGGAGCGCCCAAGAAGAAAAACAATGCCGCAAGGCAGTACGGCAACTTTGAGAAGGCCGAGGGCGGTTTCGGGCCTGAGATCGGATTCGCTCGTGAGTTGAAGGCCAAAGAGGGCAAACCGCTCGCCATCATCAAAGCGGCCTTCAGCGGCACCGCCGTGGCGAAGGATTGGAATCCAGACGATCCGGGCATCGGCGGTTCATGCTATCGGGCCCTGGTGGAGACGGTGAAAAGTGCTCTCGCGGCGGCGAAAGCTCAAAACAACGAGTTGAAGTTCCGCGCCCTTGTTTGGGTGCAGGGCGAAAGCGATGCGACACCGGCTTACGCGCCTCTTTACACCAAAAACCTCGCCCACCTGATCACACGGCTGCGCAGCGATCTCGCCGCGCCGGAATTGATCGCGTTGATTGGTGTGAACACCCGCTTCGGCAATGGCAAGAACGCGAACATGCCTGTGGTTATCGCATCGCAAAAAGCCGTCGATGCCCAGGACCCGCTCGCCGTGTATGTCGATACCGAAGGCGCGGAAACGCTGCCGCCCAACCACACGCACTTCACCGCTAAAGGCACGCTGGAGATCGGCCGGCGCTACGCGGTAGCATTGCTGGGCTTCAAACCGGGCCAAGCCTCCACCAACCCGCCGAAAGGTGAGCCCACCAATGCCGCCGAGGCCGCTGCGCAGAAGGCCAAAGCCGATGCGGAAGTCGAGGCGAAGTATCAGGCGCTCGTTTCCAAGCTCCCGGCAGACCAGCAGGCATGGGAACGCGTGTTGCAGGACCAACTCGGCGGCTTTTACCTGCCAATCCACAAGCGCGAGAAGATATCCAACCGCTCCAGCGCTTGGGATTTCGTCCATGATGATCCCAAGCTGCCACGCGTGCTTTTGATCGGCGATTCCGTCTCACGCGGTTACACGCAGGCCGTGCGCAAGGTGCTGGCGGGGAAGGTGAACGTGCATCGTGCTCCCGCGAACTGCGGCCCAACGGCGAGTGGCCTCAAAAACATCGAGGTCTGGCTCGGAGGCGGGAAATGGGACCTCATCCATTTCAATTTCGGCATTCACGATCGAGCCACGCCCATCGCCGATTACCAGCAGCGGCTTGAGCAGCTCGTCGAGCGCATGAAAAAGACCGGGGCGGAGCTCGTCTGGGCCAGTAGCACGCCTTGCCCGGACACGAAGAACGGCCAGTACAAATCCGCGCCCATCCTCGAGCGAAACACGGAGGCTGCCGAGGTGATGAAGAAGCACGGCATCGCCATCGACGACCTCTTCACCGCCATCACGCCGCATCTCGCCACGATGCAAAATCCCGACGACGTCCACTTCACGACCCAGGGCTACGATTTCCTCGGTGAAACCGTCGCGAAAGCCATCGAAGCCGCTTTGAAGTAATCCTCCCACCCGCTCATGCACCGCCTTCTTTTTCTCCTCCTTGTCCTTTCCGTCCCCTCGCTGGCTCAAAACGCCGCGAAGAAGAAATCCGGCCTCGGTGCCGATGCCCCGCCCGGAAAGCCTTTCATTTATAAAGAGAGCGCCGGGAAGACCCGGCAGATGGAGATCTATTTTCCGCCAGGCCACGATCCCGCGAAGGCAAAGGTGCCGGGCATGATCCTCTTTCACGGCGGCTCGTGGACCGGTGGCTCGCTGGGTCAGTTTCGCATCGCCAGCGCCTACTTTGTCAGCCGCGGCATGGTCTGCGCTACGGCGGAGTATCAGATGCTGAGCAAAGCCGATGCCGCCAAGCTGCCCGCCGGCGAAACGCGGAAGCGAGTGTGCGTCACCGATGCGAAAAGTGCGATTCGATGGTTCAAACAGCACGCGGGAGAGCTGGGCATCGATCCGCAGCGCCTCATCACCGGTGGCGGCAGTGCGGGTGGGCACATCAGCGCCCTCGCCACGATGAATCCGGGCCTCAATGACCCCGCCGACCCGATGGACATCGACACGAACGTCGTGGCCTATGTGTGGTTCAATCCTGCTTTTGCCACCGATGACGACAAAGACCCCGAAATCGACATCTTGCGCCATTTGAAGGCTGATCTGCCGCCTGCGATCGCCTTCTTCGGCGACATGGATAACTGGAAGAAGGGCTGGGACACCGCCCACGCCAAGTGGAAGGCCCTCGGCACCAAAAGCATCGATCTCCAGATCGCCCCCGGCCAATCCCACAGCTTCTTCAACAGCGGACCCTGGCAGACCGTGACACTCATCGCAGCGGACAAATTCCTGGTGAAACAGGGACTGCTCTCCGGTGAGCCTTTGAAAACGATGCCCGTCAGCGGCGAAAAGCTCGTTCCGACCCCGTGAGCGAAGAGCGAGGGCGCCCGTAATCCCCCGCCTAAGTGCTTCCTTGTTTGCCAAATCGGCCCCGGCGGACTATAAAACGTTTCGATAGTGCCCCCCTGCCCCTGAAAAAACTCATGACCTCCGGTTCACCCGCTTCTTTTCGCCGTGCCGTCGCCATGATCCTCGTGGCGGGCTTTGCACTGGCTCAAATCCAGCCCGCCCGTGGCGAGGAAGAGAAGAAAGGCTTCTTCTCGAAAATCTTCGGCGGTGGCAAATCCGAGGAAAAACCGGCTGAAAAGCCTGCGGAGGTCAAAACCGAGTCGAAGCCGAAATCGACGACGAGTAGCAAATCGAAATCCACGGCCTCCAAACCGAAGTCCGAGCCTGCCAAAAAGCCTGCGCCTAAACCCGTCGTGGCAGAAAAGAAGACTCAGGAGAAGCCCAAAGAAACCCCCAAGGTGACTCCGAAGGTCGAGACCAAGACTGCCCCAGCTCCCCAGACGGCTTCCGTCAACAACGTCAAAAATGAGGCCAAGCCTTCCGCCAGCAATCCCTGGCATGTCATTGATGTGGGCGGCCGGGATTACATCACGCTGGAAAGCATCCGAAACTTCTACAACCCGCTCTTCGGCTTCACCGGCTTCCGTGAGCAGGGAAACCACGTCTGGCTGATGTCGAACAAGCTCGTCATCAAGGCATCGATCGGCTCCCAGGAGCTGCTCATGAACAACATGAAGTTCATCCTGAGCTTCCCGGTCATCTCGCATGGAGGAAGGACTCTCATCTCCCGCCTCGACCTCGTGAAGCTCGTCGATCCCATCCTGAACCCGAGCCATATCCAGGGCGCGGAATACTTCGATACGGTGGTCGTAGATGCCGGTCACGGCGGTCACGATGCCGGTGCTCGCGGCGTTTACGGCTACGAGAAGAATTTCGCCCTCAAAATGGCGCAGCACCTCCGCACGGCGTTGATGGCTCGCGGTTTCAAAGTGGTGCTTACTCGCAGCACGGATAGTTTCATCAGCCTCAGCGGTCGTGTCTCCATCGCGAATCAAATTCCGAATAGCATCTTCATCAGCCTGCATCTGAACTCCGGCGGCAGCACCGCCAGCGGCATCGAGACCTGGGCGCTTACGCCTCAGAATGCCGCTGCCACCATCTCACGCGGTGGCGGTTACAACGCCAGCGGCACCACGGGTAACAAGCAGGACAGCGCCAACATCGCTCTCGCCAGTGCCGTGCAGGCCCGCGTGCTCAGCACCGTGAAAGTCGTGGATCGCGGCATCAAGCGGGCGCAGTGGAGCGTGCTTACCGGCATCAAGAAACCGGGAATTCTCTTCGAGGGTGGTTTCGTCACCAATGCCAAGGAATGCCTGCTCATTGCCTCCGATAGCTACCAGAAGACCGTCGCCGTCGCCATCGCGGATGCCGTGGCCAATTATCGCAAGGCTCTGGAGCCGGCGATGGTAAACCGCCGCTGACAAACCTCTGGCAGGCTCGGCGTTGACAGGACCGCCATCGGAAGGCTCCATCCGGCGTCACGCCATGAAACGCTTTTTCGTTCTCCCGTTCCTCTTCGTCGCCTCGCTCCGTGCCGGCGTTAGCCTCCCTTCCATCTTTTCCGATGGCATGGTGCTCCAGCAGGCGCAGCTCGTGCCTGTGTGGGGCAAAGCCGATGCCGGTGAAGCGGTGAAGGTGACCTTGGGTGATCAAACGCAGAGCACCACCGCCACAAAGAACGGCACCTGGCGCATCATGCTGAACCCGCTCAATGCCAACGCCGAGCCTGCTGATCTCGTCGTGACCGGCAAGAACACGCTCACCTTTAAAAATGTGCTCGTCGGCGAGGTGTGGGTGTGCTCCGGCCAATCGAACATGGGCATGACCGTGAACCGCTCACTCAACGCGGAAGCAGAAATGGCGGCGGCGAAGTTTCCCGCCATTCGTATGTTCACCGTCGAACGCACACCGAGCCTGAAGCCGCAGGCCGATTGCAAAGGCACCTGGCAGGAAGCGAATCCGCAGAACGTGGGCACCTTCTCCGCTGCGGGCTTTTTCTTCGGGCGTCACCTTCATCAGGTGCTGAAAGTGCCCGTGGGCCTCATCAATACCTCGTGGGGCGGCACTCGGGTCGAAGCCTGGACCAGCAGTGAGGCCCTCGCCGAGCGTCCCTGCGCTCAGGAGATGCTAGCGGACTGGAAAGACGCGATCAAGAAATGGGATGCACCGCTCCAGCAGTCCATCTTTGAAAAAGCCAAGGCGGACTGGCAGGAGAAAGTGAAGCTGGTCGATGCTCAAAACAAACAGCTCGCCAAAGACGACAAACTCAAGCTCAACAAACCCGCTGCGCCACGCCCGCCGGAAGATCCCTCGAAGTCCCAGCATCATCCCGCCTCACTTTACAACAGCATGGTGGCACCGCTAATCGGCTACGGCATGAAGGGAGCCATCTGGTATCAGGGCGAGTCAAATCAGCGCCGTGCCTTCCAGTATCAGGAACTGCTGCCCACGATGATCAACGACTGGCGCAAACGCTGGGAGAGCGAGTTTCCCTTCTACATTGTCCAACTCGCCAGTTACGGAAACAAGCAGCCCGTGAGTAGTGAACCCGGCCTTGCCGATACCTGGGCGGAGCTTCAAGAGGCTCAATACCTCACCTCCATCACGCTGCCGAAGTGCGGCCTCGTCGTCGCGAATGACATCGGCGAGGAAAAAGACATCCACCCAAAGAACAAACAGGAGGTCGGGCGCCGACTGGCGCTGTGGGCGCTGGCGAAGGACTATGGCAAGACCGGTACCGTCCCCAGCGGCCCGCTGTATCGAAGCTCCACCATCAGCGGGGACAAAGTGCGCATTCAGTTCGATTACACCGGCACCAGCCTCAAAACACG
>JBEIGR010000266.1:0-7203 GCA_040381795.1 Verrucomicrobiaceae bacterium
CGGCCCACAAGGGGTCCGCGAGTGCGCCCCCTCGCAAAATCAAGGCTTCCAGCGCGGCAGATGGGCGAAAATCGCTGCTTTTGGCCGAAATCTGCGAAACTTGGGTTAGCGTGAGTCTGCCGGGCGAATACTCCGGGCCGTTCCTCACGGATGTGAGCGGCCTCACACCCGGCACGACATATGCCTTTGCCGCCTTTGCCACGAATGAAGGCGGCGGCACATCCTACACAGCCACCGGCAGCTTCACGACGTATGTTTATAGCGGCAATGCCGACCTTGCCGCGCTCAGCGTGAGCACAGGCACGCTTTCGCCGGCCTTTGATGCCGGCGTGATGAGCTACACGAGCGCACTGCCTGCCAATGCCTCCACCTTCACGCTCACGGCGGTCGTTGCGCAGTCGAATGCCACTCTGGCCTATCGCGTGCATGGCGGTGAGTTCACGCCGCTCTTCACCGGCACCGCCAGCGGGCTCATCCCCACGCAGTTTGGGCCGAATGTGGTCGATGTCCGTGTCACGGCGCAGGATGGCACGCAGAAGCTCTACACAATCACGCTTTCATCCCATGGCGGCATCACTGGAGCCAATACCGGGCCGGTCGAAGACGCCAGCGCTAGCGGCCCGGGTGCGACGAGGGATGTCACCTTCAACGTCTCCGGTCACAGTGGTATCGTCTCCAAACTCGCCATCCAGGTACATTTCTCCCCGCGTCACACCGCCGCCTCCGACCTCGTTATCCAGCTCATCGGTCCAGACGGCACCACCGCCACGCTGCTCTCACTGCTGCCACCTCAAACGTCCGGCTCCTTCGCTGAGAGTGAAGCGAGTTCTAACTCCTTCCAGACCCTGGCAGACCTCGCTGGCACCTACATCTTTACCGATGAAGCCGAGGATCTCATTTCCAGCGTCGCAGCCCAAGTCGGAGCCTTCGGCACCATCCCGGAAGGCCGCTTCCGCGCGGAAATCGACGGCGTCGTCGTGTCGCTCGACGCCATCTTTGCCGGAAAAGACCCGAACGGCACCTGGACCGTGCGGTTTCAGGACTATGTGCCGGAAAACACCGGCAACGTCGAAAGCGCTGCTTTCTTCGTCGAGGCCGAAACCGTCACTCCAGGAGCCCGAATCGCCCTCGAGGCTCCCGTCGGCTCACCGCTGCCATCCACCCTGGAACTCATCGGCGGCCAAAACGAGCTTTTGCAGCCGCCAGCCGGTTTGGTCGATGTTTTGGCCATTTCTTCCGGCTGGGAGCACCACCTTGCCTTGCACGCGAATGGCACCGTCACGGCTTGGGGGGCAGGAGAAGTGGTAGAAATGACGCCTCCGGCTGGTCTGGCCCAAGTCACGGCTATTTCCGCCGGTGGCTATCACAGCCTCGCTTTGAAGTCGGATCGCAAAGTCGCGGCCTGGGGCTACAACGACCAAAATCAGGCCACCGTGCCCGCTGGTTTGAACGATGTAGCCGCCGTGGCTGGCGGTGGCTATCACAGCCTCGCACTCCGCCGTGACGGCAGCGTGGTGGCGTGGGGGCTCAATGACCAGCAGCAGGCTAGCGTGCCTGCGGGCCTCTCAAATGTCAGCACCATCGCCGCTGGAGCCCTGCACAGCCTCGCTTTGAAATCCGACGGCACCGTGACTGCATGGGGAGACAACAGCGCGGGTCAGAGCGATGTGCCCGCAGGCCTCAGCGGGGTCATCGCCATTTCAGCAGGCGCTTTCCACAGTGTGGCGCTGAAAAATGACGGCACGGTGATCGCCTGGGGCGCTAGTGACCAGGCTCAAGCGACCGTCCCGCCGGGGCTGACGAGTGTCACGGCGATCTCCGCTGGGGGCTATCACACCCTCGCTTTGAAATCCGATGGAACGGTCATCGCGTGGGGTCGGGACGGTGAAGGGCAGTCGAGCATCCCGCCGAGCCTGACGCATGCACGTGCCATTTCCGCCGGTGGTTACAGCGGATTGGCTCTGCGACTGCCGGGAGTCGAGTTTGGCACCGAAATCCCCGGCACACCCGGCACCGTGCGCACCTTCACGGTGCGGAATCCCGGCGATGCACCGCTCACGATCAGCAGTGTGGCCGTCAGCGGAGCCCAGTCCGCCCATTTCACCGTCAACACGACCGGCATGACCAGTCCGTTAGCCGCAGGCGGGTCCACTACCTTCACCGTGACCTATGCACCGACTGTCGCAGGAAGTTCAGAGGCCGTTTTGCGCATCACGACTGATGCGGTAGGACAGACGCACACGGACATCCTGCTTTCGGGTGAAAGTGTGAGTGCCAGTGCCGACCTCGTCATCCTGAGCCCGAGCAGCGGTGATTTGAGCCCATTCTTTACCCCGCAGCAGACCAGCTATGAACTGATGCTGCCGAATGCTGTCACCACCTTCACCCTGCTGCCCGCCACGCTCGATCCTGCGGCCACTCTGACGGTGAATGGCACACCGCACACCTCCGGCACGTTCACCAGCCCTTTCACCGTTGGCAATACACCGCTGATCGTCACCGTGCTCGTCATCGCCGAAGGCGGCGCAACCACGCGTGCCTACACCATCACCGCGCGACGCGAGACGCCCTTCCAGCAGTGGGTCGCTGCGAATGGGGTTGCGTCGAACCCCACAGCGACCGGCACCAATGGCTTGTCGAATACCCTGAACTTCGCCTTTGGGCTGTCGCCAGTCGGCGGCTACTCGGGTCCGCTGAGTTTCACGGGAAGCCCGACGACACCCGGGGGAGCTTTATTAAGCAATGGCCAGCCGGTGCTGGGGACTGAGGCGGTGACGGGAGGCTTCAATTACCGCGCCGTTTTCGTCCGCCGCAAAGACTGGCAGGCAGCAGGGCTTCTCTATCAGGTGCAGTTCAGCGCTAATCTGAGCCTGTGGCAGACCAGTTCGGCTACGCCGATTATTTTAGCAGAAACGGCCGATTATCAGCTCGTGTCGGTGTCGTATCTACCCTTCGTTGGCGGGCGAAAGCCCCAGTTTTTCCGTGTCCGTGTAATCTTTTTGCCCTGATGCTTTTCAATTCGCCACATTGACCTAAAGTCCCGCTTCCGGCACTCTTCCTCCCCCATGAAACGGCTCCTTCCGCTCCTCACGATGTTCCTGTTCGCCGCAAGCGTTCAGGCCAGCATTGTGTTGTATGAGGGGCCTGCCATTGAAATCCCGAACACCTATGGAGGTGTTTACCTGAATCCTGCTACGAGAGCCACTGCGTCCTCACAGCCTGGGGACTGGACCAGCGGTCCATGGATCAATTTTTTCGAAGGCGGCCTCTACATTGCCATCGAAGGGTTGCTTTGCCCTATCGTCACCAGTTCGCCCTCCAGCGGTGACATGCAGGTCAAAAACCTCGCCTCAGGTGCCTCCATCGACGGCTCCCAGACTTATCCCGCCGCCAGCGCCCATGGCAGCGTCAATCACCTCGGCCCAGGTGCTGACCAGTTTCAGGCTAACACGCCCGGCTACATCGGCTTCAAAATGCAGACCAGTCCCACCAGCGATACCTACTTTGGCTGGATGCGAGTCAGCTTCAATGATGCGGGTGCCGGCAGCATTCTCTCTTATGCCTACGAGAGCATGCCCGGTACGGGCATCGCAGCGGGTGCCACGCATGCGCCAGAGCCGGGGCGGTGCCTGCTTCTCGTTCTTGGCTGTGCCAGCATCCTTCTGCGCCGCAAGCGAACGATGTGACGCATGAGCACGCCCCGTCCTCCGCGTAGCCAGCAGACCGAGCCGGTACTCAGTCACCTGCGAGAGTTGAATGAGGAGCTGTTTGAGAATCCCGTCTTTATCGAGCAGGCACCCCCTCACCCGGCCCTTCCCGTCTCCAGCATCATGGAACAGGGGCCGCGTATTACGGAGGTCACCCCAGCGCCCTTCCAGCACGTTGAACGCAGTCTGGTCTCATCGGTTCGAGCCGCTCCCCCTGCTTCACTGGAACGCCGCCGTCCCGCCTTTGACCTCATCGCCGATGTGCAGCCCATCACCGAGCAGCAGGTTCGTGAAAACACCCGTCGCGAGCTCGCAAGGCATCGCCGCCCGCGTCTCTTGCTCTCCTGCCTGACGATCCTCCTGGTTGCCGTATCTGCTGCCTTCACTTGGAAGTACCTGCGAGAACGCGCCGCCATCGCCCAAGCCATCCAGGCGCTCGATGCCATGAAAGCCGGAGAGTGGAGTCAAGCGGGCTCACTCCTTGCGTCCGCTCAGCAAGCCGCAGGGGAGCCCGAGGTAGTCCGCTCCATCGTTTACTGGGAATGGGCTGCGGGAGCCCACCCTGAGCGAATCCTCCAGCTTCTCCAGCCCCTCGTCACCGCCCGCGAGGCCGAAGATGACGACTTCCTCCAGCTTGCCCGCGCCGAACACCTGCTCAGTCGGCCGCTTGCCGCACAAGCTTGGATTGACCGGATGTCCGAGCCGGCTCGTCGCCAGACTGGAGTCGTCGAACTCGAGACGCGCCTTCTTCAGATTGCCGGCCAGCAGCAGGCAGCCGAAGCGCAGTTCCGCGGCCACCTTGAGTCTCTGCCTGATGATCCGGTGGCCCGCTTCAAGCTCGCGGTTCTTGATTACTCCCAACAAGACGGTTCCTTGCATGATCGTGGCCGCCTCCACCTCATGGAGGCCGTGCAAAAAGAGGGCGATCACGCCCTTAACGCCCTCCAAATCCTCACAGATGATCCCCGGCTCACGGGGGCAGAAATCGAGATATTGATGGAGAAAGCCTCCCGCCTTCCGCAGGCCGTTGAATCGCGCTTCCGCCTTCTTTCTCGTCGGTTGAGGCTGTTGCCCGCATCGGAAGCACAAAAGCTCATCGAGCGTGAGATCCAGGCCGCCGCGGCACTTGATGCTCGTGGTCGCATGGCCTGCGTCAATGCACTCGCCGCCGGCCTCCCTCAGGCAGATGCCCTGGCCGTCTGCCAGGCCATGCTCGTCCGCAAAGAACAGCCTCTTCGCAACGAACTCACCCACCTCCAGCTCGAAATCCTCGCCCGCCTCGGCCGCTGGCAAGACGTTCAGGACATGCTCTCCGGCCCCGCCCTCATCCTTGATCGCGTCCCGATCGCCCTCTGGGAGGCCTGCGCTGCCGCAGGACTCCGTTCCCCCAGCGCTGACGCCATCCGCAAGCCCCTCCAAGCTGCCTTCGACGCCTGCGGCAGCGACAGTGATCCTGCCAACCTCATCCGTTGCGCGGAAACTGCTTCCCGTCTCGGCCAGCACGATCTTGCCAGCGCTTGGCACGAAAAGGCCGCTCGTCATCCCCGCCTCCTCCCCCAGGCCCAGATCGAGCAACTCCACCTCGCTTACGCCAGCCTCCTCCTGCAAGAATCCACCGCTCTCGAAATCCTTCTTCCCCTAGCCCGTCGCATCGCCAAGCACCCAGCGGCCCGTGAGCGAGATCAGTTCGATGCCGACTACCTTCTCCTCCTCTCCAAAGAGCCGCCTGAACCTGTCATCACCCGCCTGGGGCGCTTGCCCGAAACCACCGACCCCTTCCTCCGCATACGACGCCAGCTCTTGATGAGCCTTGTCTATCTTCGCAAGCAGCAGGACGCCGCCTTTGACCGCGAAATCCGTCGCATGAACCTCGACGACGCGCGAACCCTACCGCCTGGTCCCCGCGCCGTCCTCATCGCCCTGCTCACGGCCAAAGGTGACACGGACGCCGCTGCTCAGATCACTCGCACGCTGCCCACCCAGCACCTTCTCGCCGAGGAAAAGCAGGCGTTGAAGAGCGGCACCGCGCCGTAGCTCTGGTGCTGGAATGCAAAGCGCCTAGAAGTGAAGACCGGCCTGCGAAAGCCCGGCGTGCTCGAAATCGTCTCCGGCATCGCGGAAGGCACGGTGATCGTGGCGGACGGCCTCGTGGGCCTTCAGGACAACGCCGCCGTGAAAGTGACCGGCGAATACACCGGTCCCGTGAAGGCTTTCAACCCCGAGCAGCCCGGCGGCGCAGCGCAGGAGTAAGTGGGTGAAGGCGGCTTACGCACTCATCGCCAAAGCAGGTGCCACCTTCGGGCGGTGATCGGCGATCTTTTCTTCTTTCAAGAGACGCCCGATGCCGAGGTGCTCGCGCATTTCGGGGAGGGTGTGGAAGTGGATTTCGTTCGGCGTGATCTCGGTGGCTTCGTGGAAGCGGCGGGTCACGGCGAGTTCGAGGTCGGTGGGGGTGATGCCGGGCTCGGGGGCGAGGTGGAGGTGGACTTCATCGGTCTCCAGCGGGTCGTCGTGGCGTTTGCGCAGCTCCAACTGCCAGGCGGCGATGCCGCGCTGATCATCGAGCAGGTGTTCGAGCACGTTGAAGTTTACCAGCGTGCCTTTGAGCTTGTCCATGTGCAGCTCTTTGACCTCGCTGACGCGTGAAATGGGGCCGAGGAGTCGCGGGCAGGTGCGACCGCAGTTCGGGCACTTTTCCCAATGCAGGCCGCCCTCAGCGATATCGCCGGTGCGATAGCGCAGGACGACGGTGCCGCGTGAATCGAGCGGGGTGAAGACGATTTCGCCGGGATGGCCGTCGGGCACGATTTCGCCGGTTTTTGGGTCGATGAGCTCGATGAGGCCCAAATCGGGGCTGAGGTGGTAGCCGAAGGATTCGTGCGATTCGCCGACACATTCCGGGAAGGCCATCTTGGCCTCGGTGAAGCCGTAGGTGGCCATCACATGCACATCGGGGCTTCCCAAAGCGGCAGCGAGTTCGCGCAGTCGGGCTCGCAGGCCTTCGGCGGCTTTTTCACCGCCGAGCACGAGGCGTTTCATATTGGGCCAGCGTTTGCCGGTTTCGAGAGCCTCACGCAGCACATGGTAGAGGAAGATGGGCATGCCGATGAGGACATCGGGCTGGGTCTTGTCGATGAGCTTGATGTTGCCATCGGTGCCGAGCGTTTTGCCGCCGCCGGTGCTCAGCATGAAGGTGCCAAAGCCGAGGCCGGCATGATGCGCCTGCCAGAAGCCGAGATGCGGGGCATACGGGAAGAGATTGATGTGCCGCCAATCCCGCTGCGAGGCTCCGGCGAGCATCAAACGTTCGCCGGCGAGGTCGAGGTTGTGCAAATCGTGCTTCGTGAAGAGAAAGGGCACGGGATCGGCGGAGCGACCGGTGGTGCTGGTGAGCAGGATGGGCCGGAATTCGTGCTCGGCGTGCTCTTGCGCGGTCTTTGTGCCATGCAGCAGGGCATCGAAGATCATGCCGGGCTCGCGGCGCAGCTTCGCGGCC
>JBEIGR010000267.1:0-7194 GCA_040381795.1 Verrucomicrobiaceae bacterium
CGGCGGTCCTTGGTGTTGAGCTCTTTGAGAAGCGTGTAGAGCGTGGTCGATTTACCACTGCCGGTGGGTCCGGTGACGAGGATGATGCCGTTCGGCGCGGCGATGAGTTTTCTCAAGGTGGCCTCGGTGTGCGGATCGAGGCCGATGGCGTTCATGTCGAACTTCTTCCGGGTGAGCAAACGCAGCGCCACGGACTCGCCGTTCACGCTGGGGATGGTGGCCACACGCACGTCGATGGGCTCTCCATCGAGTTCGAGGTTGATGCGGCCGTCCTGCGGCAGGCGGCGCTCGGCGATATCGAGATGCGCCATGATTTTGAGGCGCGAAACGAGCGAATTTTGCAGCAGACGCATGTTGGGCGGTACAGGCACTTCGAGCAGCTTGCCATCGACGCGGTAACGGATGCGCAGGTCCTTCTCCAAAGGCTCCACATGGATGTCCGTCGCACGTTCTTTGAGCGCCTCGCGGAAGATCTGGTTCACGAAGTTAAGTACTGTGGCCTCTTCATCGGCCTCATCGAGCACGGTGGTCTCTTGCTTGAGGTCGTCATTATCGTCGCCGGCCTCGCGACCTTCCAGAAGCTCCTCGAAATTCTCCGCGCCCACGCCGTAGCCCTGATGCAGCGCTTCGAGGATGCGGTGACGGGCCGCGATTTGCCAGTGGACACGTTTGCGTAGTTCCTGGCCCACGGCCTGCCTCGCGGAGAGGTCGAAGGGATTGTAGGTGATCAGCGTGGCCTCGGTGTTCGAGAGCTGGGTGGGGAAAACGCGATGCCGCAGGGCGATTTTAGCCGGGAAACGGTTGTGGATGCCTTCGGGTGCATCGGCGGCGCCATTTTCATCAAACGGGATGCCCAGACCGGTGGCGAGCTTTTCGAAAAAGCGGTCCTCATCGACCATATTCGCATCCACGAGGGCATCCATGAGCGGCTGGCGCTTATCCGCGGCGATTTCGAGCGAGTGGCGGAGGCGTGTGGGCTCGGCACAACCGGCGGAGGCAGCGGTCTGGACGAGGACATCGATCAAGTTGGGCATAAAGCGAAGGGCAGGGAGCGGAGGAAGCCGCTCTGAAACGCGGTTTGCGAAGGGAAGTTGCCCTCTAACAGGCTTTTTCGCCTTGGCTGATCACATTTTCGCCGGGCTACTCTCCAGCCTGGGATGAAAACCATAGTCGATGGCGGCGAGACTTCGTATTCGCGGAGAGAATGCTTGCCAAACCGGCGCGGCGGCGGCGTAATCTGCACTCCCCATTTTTGCCATGATCTCCCGTCTTGCTATTCTTTCCCTCGGCTGCTGCGGCCTCGCTCTCGCCTCGCAGCCGAACTCTGTCGCCGATCTGCCGGATGCAAACCCGGATGCGGAACTGAAGGCCTTTGTGGTGCCGGAGGGCTTTGAGGTGAACCTGTTTGCCGGTGAGCCGATGATTCAAAAGCCGGTGCAGATGAACTGGGACGCGCAGGGTCGCCTCTGGGTCGTTTCAAGTACGACGTATCCGCACATCAAGCCCGGCGAGGCTGCGAAGGACCAGGTCGTGGTGCTCGAAGACACTGATGGAGATGGCAAGGCGGATAAATCGACGCCCTTCGCCGACGGCCTGCACATCCCGACGGCGCTGGCTCCGGGCGATGGCGGCCTGTATGTGGCGAATTCGACCGAGGTGCTGTTTTTGAAGGACAAGGATGGCGATCTGAAGGCGGACGAGCGGACGATCCTGCTCAGCGGCTTCGGCACGGAGGACACGCACCACCTCCTGCACACCTTCCGCTGGGGCCCGGAGGGGATGCTTTACTTCAACCAGTCGATCTACATCCACACGCACATGGAGACGCCGTATGGGGTGCGTCGCCTGATGGGTGGCGGCATCTGGGAATTCCGCCCGGAGACGCGGCGGGCGGAAATCATCAGCAAGGGGCTGATCAATCCCTGGGGTTTTGAGTTCGACCGCTGGGGCCAGAGCTTTGCCTGCGACGGCGCAGGTGGGGAAGGGATCAATTTCATCTTCCCAGGCAGTGTTTTTGCCACCTCGCCAGGGGCCAAGCGCATCGTGCATGGCCTGAGCCCCGGCCAGCCTAAGCAATGCGGCATGGAGGTGATCGAGGATCCGCATTGGCCGGCGGACTGGCAGGGGACGATGGTGCTGAATGACTTCCGCGGAAATCGCGTGAACCGTTTCGCCCTCACGCCGAGCGGCAGCAGCTACATCGCGAAGCAGCTCCCGGATGTGCTGGCGAGCACGCACCGGGCTTTCCGGCCGATTGATGTCAAAGTGGGTCCGGACGGTGCCATTTACATCGCAGACTGGTACAACCCCATCATCCAGCACGGCGAAGTCGATTTCCGTGATCCGCGTCGCGATCAGGTCCACGGCCGCATCTGGCGAGTGACGGCGAAAGGCCGTCCGCTGAGCCCGAGGACGAAAATCGCCGGAGCGAGCACCGCCGAACTGCTGGAGATGCTCAAAAGTGATCGCAAGCATGTGCGGACCTTTGCGAAGCGTGAACTCCGCGATCAGGGGGCGGTCAAAGTGACGGCCGAACTCGATACCTGGGCGGCCCAGCAGACGGACGGGCATGCCTTGCTCGAAGCGGCGTGGGCTCGCGAGGGTGTGAATTCCTTCTCGCCGACGCTTTGGCGCAAACTTTGGGAAAATAGCGATGCCCGCATCCGTGCGGCGGCGCTGCGCATTCTGAGCCATCGCTGGAAGGAACTGCCGGAAGCGATGAAAGTGCTCGAAAAGGCCGTGACGGATGAAAATGCCCAGGTGCGCTTGTGGGCCGTGGCCGTGCTGGCGGATATGGGCAAGCCTGCGGGCATCAATCTGGCGCTGCGTGTGCTGGACCTGCCGATGGATGAGAGCCTCGATTTCCTGCTCGAACTGACCTGTCGCGAGCAGGCGGAGGTGTGGATGCCGGCGGTGGTCAGCGGCAAATTGAAGCTGGAGGACCGTCCGAAGCACCTCGTCTATGCGATGAAGAGCACGGGCCGTTCGGATGCCCTGCCGCCGCTGTTTGCGGCGCTAAAAGGCGGGAAATTGAGCCCGGAAGACGCCGCTGCGGTGCTGGCGATGGCGGGCGACGCGGCGGACGCTGCCCAGGCCAAGGTGATGGCGGACATGGTCAATGACCCAGACATGACGGCGTACTTCATCGGCCTCCAAGACGCCCTGGTGAAGGCTGCCACAGATCGGAAAATCGTGCCCGAAGGTGCGGCGGAGATGGTGACGGCCTGGTTTGGCCGCCCGGAGCCGCATGTGGTGCATCGCACCGCCATTTTGGCCGGTCTTTGGAAGGTGGAGCCCGCCCGTGAGAAGCTCGTGGCCCTGCTCACCGATGCGAAAACGATCCCCGCGATCCGTGATGGAGCCACCCGTGGCTTGACGGCCCTCGGCGGCGTGAAGACGCGGGATCTCTTCGACAAGCTCTTCGTCGAATCGGCCGATCTGGGCCTCAAATCGCTCATGATCGACGGTTTGACCTCCGTGGGGCCGCAACTGGCCGCGAAGCGTGCGGTGGAGTTTTTGGCCACCGCCGAGGTGGGGGCCGCGAAGCCGGTTCTGGGGGCGTTTTTGAAGAATAAGCAGCTCCCGGGCGTGCTGGCGAAGGAGCTGGCGGGCAAGACGATTCCTGACCTCGTGGCCGTGGAAGGTATCCGCATGGTGAGCACCCGTGGCATCCAGGGACCGCTGGCTGAGGCGCTCAAAAAAGCGGGCAATGTGAAGCAGATGGACAAGCCGCTGACCGGCCCGGAAATGGCCGCGATGGTCGAAAAAGTGAAGAAGAACGGCGATCCTGTTCGCGGCGAGGCGGTGTATCGCCGCCAGCAGCTTCTCTGCATGACCTGCCACGCCATCGGAGAGAGTGGCGGGATTTTGGGACCGAATCTGGTGAGCATCGGGGCCTCCGCGCCGGTCGATTACCTCATCGAGAGCCTGCTGGAGCCGAGCAAGAAGATCAAAGAAGGCTACCACATGATCATTGTGAGCAAAAAAGACGGCGGCGTGGTCGCAGGCGGCCTCGTGAATGATGGTGCGGACGAGTTGACGATTCGTGACCCGGCCAACCAAATCGTGAAAGTGGCCAAATCCGCCGTGGCGAGCCGCCAGATGAGCCCGGTGAGCATGATGCCCGCCGGAATGACAGCCAGCCTGCGGGAGGACGAATTCGTCGATCTCGTGCGCTTTTTGAGCGAACTGGGCCGGGAAGGGGCCTTCAAAACGCAGCCGAACCGCTACGTCCGCACCTGGAAGGTCATGGGCAAGATGGAGCAGAAGGACATCGACCATGTGCGTCATGTGGGCAGTTTTGCCCTGAACGACGAGAAGCATGCCTACCCCTGGATGCCATCCTTCAGCCAGGTGAATGGCGGCCTCCCGCTGGCTGATCTGGTGCCGACTCAGAAGATGTACCCTTGGTTCCCAAAAATCGCCCAATTTGGGCTCAAATTGAACGCCGCCGGGAAGGTCAAACTAGGCCTCAGTTCCGTGAAGGGAATCGTGGTGGCGGTGGACGGGTCCGAGCTGAAGGAACTCTCCCCGGAATTGACCCTCGATTTGGCCGCCGGAACGCACCGCATCAGCGTGCTGATCACCCGTGATTCCAGCGATCTCGCGGCGTTCCGGGTGGAAATCTTAGACGGTGCGGCGGTGGTGGTGCCGTAAGGCTCTGCGAAGGCAGAATTTCGTATGGGCCATGTATTTGCGTTGACGGGGTAAACCCGTCTTCGCTATTCTGAACGTTACGGCCGGAAATCCTGTCTCACGTAGACAAGATTTCCCGTCTTGTTCACAACCCGCCCCCACATGCCGCATTTCCCCCTCGCCGCCCGACTGATTCCAAGCCCGATTTGGATGCCCTCGTGCCGCGCTCTGTGACGTTCAACACCGTTTAGGCTTTCCTTTTGTATCTCGAATTTTCTCCGAACTCTTTTTCCGCCCTTTAACACGATGAAAACACTCCGCCGCAATCGCCTCCTCCTCGGATGGTTCATGACCTTGCTGATGGCCATGGTTCAGGTGACTCAGCCCCTTCAAGCCGCCACCGTCTGGTGGGCCGTTGAATCAAACACGGGGGCATCTCCAGCCACTCCGGTTTTCACCCGCACCAGCTCCAGTGGATTGACTCGGATCGGTACCAACGGTACCGCACAGGTTCAGACAGGCAATGACGTGGTCACCGTAACCAGCACGACGGGTCTTACAGTTGGCCAGGTGGTCACAGGCACTGGTATGCCATCAGGAGCCACGATCACGCAGATCATTTCTCCCACACAGTTTCGGATTTCGTTACCTGCCACTGTTAATAACTCAACGGGGAACATAGACGCTGCCAATCCCTGGACGCTTACGGGCAATAACTTCACCCCCGTGGCTCCGAACGGTACGATCACCAGCCTAGGCACTTGGAACAATACTGGGGCGGATGTGGCTGCGTTTGGCACGATGAGCGGTGCCTCAACCTTCTCGACAACGATTGGGACGATTAGCGCCGCTTCAGCGCTCAATGTCGCCGGCCTGCGCTTCACTAACGCTGGCGTTAATCCCATCACTCTGAACGGTAGCCAGACCAGCCTTTCGGCGAGCATCACCGAGGGCAGTAATATGGTGACGGTGGCGAGTACCACGGGTCTTTTCGCGGGCCAGACGATCACTGGTATCGGCATTCCCGATGGTGCGGTGATTTCCAGCATCGCTTCACCCACCAGCTTTACGATTTCGACACCGGCCACACAGACCCTTTCCTTCATAGGCCTGAGAGCGGTCAACACATATGCCCTCAACCTGCAAGGGGCTAGCCCCACGATAACTTTAGGTCATTCTTCCACAATTCCGAATACCGATGCTGCGAGCGCTACCACCGATGTGTTCGCGAACATGAACGTTCACCTCACTGGCTCGAATGGCCTGCGGGTTCAGACGGTGTCTCCCGGAGCCTTGACGGGAACTCTGACGCTGGGTTCCACCTCCCCGGGAGGTGTACTACCGAATCAGCTCACAGGCGGCATCACCATCGGGGGAAGGACGATCGTCACGGCTCAGACCGCCAGCAATGCCGCCTACAATTCTCTTCTGGAAACGACCAGTACCAACAACCCGCTCGGAAACAATCTGATCACCTTGGAAGCGGGTAGTTTGCTCAACCTGCAGGGCACCAAGACGAGCAGTGGCATCTCTGGCCGCTTGTTCAATCTTTCCACCTACACCGACTCCAGCCGGATTGACTTTAGCCAGCCAGCCACCGGGGAGGTCATCCCTACGCAGAGCTTCATCACCTCGGGGGCGCTAGCGCAGAGCTTCCTGACGGTCAGCAACACGGCGGTTTTGGAGGCCGGTCAGAAAATCTCTGGTGCTGGCATTCCTGCCGGTGCCCAGGTGAGGATCGTGAACGGCACCACCATTGAGGTGGTGAATAGCCTGAGCCAGCCGCTGAACATCACCGCAGCGAACCCGACGATCACCGTGCTGCCCACTCAGCCAGCTCTAACTCTGTCCAACGCGCCGTTTTTCAATTCACTGGCCCCGCAAGGGGATGGGCGCACTTCGATCCGTTACATCGATGCGAATGGTGCCACGCAAACAGTAGCCAACTATGGCGTGCAGTATGTGGGCAATGTGAATATCACCTCGGCGGGTAATTACACCTTCTTTGCCCGGCCGGATGATGCAGCGCGTATTTACATCGATGGAGTGCTGATCTTGAATAATGACGGGGGCAAAGGGGCCATTGATCTTTCCAGTGCTCCGATCCCCCTTGGCCAGGGCACGCATGAGATCCGCGTGGACTATGTGCAGGGCACGGGTGGTGGTTCGTTGGAACTGGCTTATGCCAGAAATAACGGCATTAATGGCACCAACGATGCTCGAACCTCTCTCACCAGTCTGCTGACGAGGGCGGAGACCCTTTCATCCACCACGGCGAGTGGGGCCATCACGTTAGGGAATGCGGTTCGCCTCAGTGGAAACGCGGCTCTCAATATCCAGAACACAAATTCCCCAGGTTTTATCATGGGGCCCCTGCAAATTGACAATGGGACGACGCTTTCTTCTCGTTTGATGACGAGCGCCACGCAGGAGGTGGCCGCGGGTGGGGACGGTTTTGGCCCGGCGATTCGCTTCGGTGGCACGACTGGTAGCCCGAGCTTGCTAGGGCATACGGGCACAACGGGGACCGTGAACATCAATGCGAACACGGGTATCGCC
>JBEIGR010000268.1:0-7187 GCA_040381795.1 Verrucomicrobiaceae bacterium
CAAGACCGAATCCGTGCAGGAAATGGAGGCCTGGCTTGCTGGCGTGCTTCGCGGCACCGATTCCAGCCTTCTCGATGAATGGGAAAAGCTGCGCGATCCAAACTACAAACCCGACGAGGTCGAAGAAAAGCCCGTCGAAGCCCCCGACATCACGCGGAACAAGCGCGAGTTCACCGCCCTCATCCGCACCGAGATCTTCCGCTACATGCAGCAGCTCATCGGTGATAAAATTGACCTCCCCGAGTTGGACGATTACTACGCCGACCACGACCGCATCCGCCTCGACAACGAAGCTCGCAATGGCCGCCACACCTATGTGGAGCCGAGTGAGGATGGACAAAGCTGGCGTGTGAACCAAGTCCTCATCGACCCCGAAGAGCTCAACGACTGGCAGCTCGAATTCCGCGTCGATTTGCCTCAGGCCCGTGAAGACGGCAAACCGACATTGGTGTTTGTCAGCATGAGCCGGATCGGCTGATCACTCCGCCCAGGCTTCACGCAGCAGGCGGAGGTAGTTGCCGTGCATGATGTTGGTGATGTCCTCGGCGGTGTAGCCGCGTTTTTCGAGCATGGCAGGGATGCGGGCGAGGTCGGCGATGGTGTCGAGATCCTCAGGAGTCTGCTCGGTGCCGTAGCCGCCATCGAGATCGGTGCCGATGCCGCTATGCAGGGCATTGCCTGCGAGCTGGCAGACGTGGTCGATGTGATCGCAGATGACTTCGAGCTTCAGACCAGACTCCTGCGGCGTCGTTTTGCCACGAATCCAGCCGGGGATCATCATCCAGGCATCCAGAGCGGCTCCCATCACGCCACCACGCTCGATGAGCGCTTTGATTTGATCATCGCTGAACTGGCGCGGATCAGGCACGAGAGCACGGCAATTGCTGTGAGAGGCCCAGACGGCACCGTGATGGATGTCGAGCGCCTGCCAGAAGCATTCATCACTGAGGTGGGTGACATCGAGAATGATGCCGAGACGGTCCATCTCCTGGATCAATTCCTTGCCGCCAGGACGCAGCGGTCCCACCTGATCGTGGCCAAGGGCATAGCGGCACACGCCGTAGTGTGCGGGGCCCATGGCACGAAGGCCCTGCGCATAGGCATCCTCCAGGTGGCCGACGCTGCGAATGCTGTCCGCACCTTCGAGACTGAGGATGTAGCAGATGGGTTTCGTCTCGTCCGGGATGGTCTCATTCGTCCAAAGCGCCACCGCTTCATTCAGCTCACGGAGATTCGTGATCTGTGACATCTGCCCGACCTCCTCCATCGCTCGATACCACGCGAGCTGGCCCTGCGTCTCCGCCCAGGCCTGCTCGGGCGACATCCAATTCGCGATGGGCGAGACGCCCGGCATGCAACCCGCGAGCTGGGTGGCAACGCAGATGCCGACCTTGCCTTTTCGCATCTCGGGAAAGGCCGTGGTGCCGCAGGCGCGACCTTTGCCTGTCATGCCCGCCTCACGGCGGCGGATTTCATGCACCGGCAGGCGCAGATCACGGTTGAAGCCGCCGAGGGCATTGAGAGAGAGGTCGAGGTGGGCGTCGAAGGTGAGCATGGTGAAAGTTGAGGCCGGGGTTCTGATTGGAGATTACTTTTTCTCGCCCATCCCCGCTCGCTCGAGTTGGGCCTTGGCTTTGTCTGCATTCAAACCACCCACGGGAAGGTCAAAGCCGAGCGTGTCATGGTTCGGTGTGAAGCCGTTGCCATCGGCATCGACCCAGATGGGGTTGTTGTAGGCACACGGGCGCATTTTGGCGTAGTCGCTGGTGCCAAAGCCGATGGCTTCGTTGCCGTCTTCGTCGATGGCCACGACAATGAGATGCGCATCTTGCTGGAGGGAAATGTGAATCTTCTCGGCGAACTTCACGATGCCGTCCTTGAACATCTGCGGATGGCTTTGGCGGGTGAAATTGAGCTTCGGATCGGGGCGGGAGTTTACGAGGACCTGCACGCGGTCGATGTCCATCCAGTCGGTGCATTGCACGCGGACATTGAGGTCGATGCCGCCCGTGCAGCGGTCGTCATCTCCAGCGATTTTGCCATTCTGTGTGGTCACTTCGAGGAAGGGGCCGGTGCTCAGGATCATATGGCCGGCTTTGGCGTGCGGTGCCAGCTCGGCCCAATCAATCTTCGCAGGTGCATCGGTGCTCGAAGGCAGGTAGCAGCGCCAGCAGCCGACACCATTGCCATACACGCTGTGCGCATCTGCCACGCCCACCGCGACGAGGCGATGGCCTTGATTCAAAAGCTGACGCCAGATGAATTCGCGGACGGTGCTGGCTTTCATGGCGAGCGAGCCGGCAGGGCGGCTGAGCTTGAAAGGTGCCTCGGCTAGGATGTCCGTGCCGGGGCCGTTTTCGCTCTCGGAGCCGTCGATCATGTCACCGACTCCGACGAAGCCGCCATCAGCCAAGCCATCGCTGTTGCGGTCGTTGAACATGTTCCCGAGGTCGGGATGGTTGAACTGAATCCAGCGATCTGCCCGCTCGCCCTGCCAACGGCGCAGCGTGAGGGCGGTGATGCGAGGGTCGTCATTCCACACGGGAGCGCCACCGTCCTGCTTCAGTGGCTCAGGCTCGAAGGGGAAGGCATTGAAGTGCTGGCGACTGCCGGTGAGTTCCATGCCTTTGACCGTCTTGATGTGGTCTTCGAGGCCGAGGGCTTTGATGGTGGGTTCCCAGTCGTAGAGGCGGTTGTGCTCGGTGGTGGGGGCAAATTCGAGATGCTCCGCGGCGATGTTGATGAGGCGGCCATCGGTGTCGCAGACGTTGTCACCACTGGGCGTGCTGTGGTTGTGGAAGTCGGCGCTGATCCAGCCCTTCGAGTCAACGAGACGCTTCAGCGTGCCTTTGAACTCGACGATATTGCCTGCTTCCACCGTGATGTTTTGGGCGAGGTGGGCATACTCCGGACCTCGAACCACCACGACATGGTATTTGCCCGGCGCGAGCTGCTGGGTGAAGTGGCCGTTCTCGCTGTGATACTGGTCCACACAGCCGTGGGCACGCCATTTGGGGCCGAGATCGAGCTTCGGCGCTTTTTCATCGAGCGGAGCGAAGTGCGCTTTGCAGGGCAGGGGCTTGCCGTCTTCGCCAGTGATGGCGAAACGAATGCCAGCGGCGGCCTGCATCGCGACTTTCGGCGCGGCGATACTGAGTTTGGCATCCGGGCGGCCCAAATCGGTGACGACGAGTTCCGTGAGGTTCGCTGGCAGTTTGAGGCTGAACTTGCCTTCCGCATCGGGGTAGCCGGGAATCGTGTTTTTGCCCTCGGGAACGAGGATCGAGGCCGTGGCGATGCCTTGGCCATCCGGGCTGCTGATCTGTCCGCTGACGAGAGCGACCTTGTCACCCTTCACCGCACGCACTTCACCCACCGCCTGGGCTGGCGAGGTGCCGACGGCAAAGAAGCGTGAGATGACGACTTCCTGCTTCGGCTGCATTTCGATGGTGTCGGCCAGCTTTTCGATGCCGGAGACGCTCAGCGTGGCAAAGGCATAACCGCACTTGTGCGCCGGATTGATCGCATCAGCCCAGCGAATGCCATCGGCGGTGCCGGTGCTATCAAAGCGGGTGAAATCATCCTTGGTAAAAGTCTTCTGCGGCTTGTCGCTCTCATTGCGCAGCACGGTGGTGATGAAGATGCCCTGCACGCCGTCTTTGACGCGGTATTCATGCCGCTTGAAGACGCCGCCATTCTTCGCTGCGGTCGTCACGGACTCCACCGCCGCACAGCCTTCCTCCTTCACGTTGGCGATTTTCACATAGCTGACCTGACCGTGGCCGCAGGGGCTGTAGATCACGAGCTGGTCATTGCCTGCGCCACGCAGCGTGAGGTCATACATGGCTCCCGGTGTGACGCCGTCCTCGCCGTAAAAGGTGCTCATGTTGGCGCGACGGTTCGGCGCGTTCTGCGAGATGAGGGCCTCCACCTTGTCGCTGCGCAGCACGAAATCACCGAGGATGCCATCGGCTTCCTTACCTTTGGGCAGTTCGGCCTCACGACCGAGCGCGGCTTCAAAGACTTCGGCAGCCGAAAGCGGCGCAGCGAGCAGGAACGGGAGCAGGACAGCGGATTTGATCATGGTGGACCGCAGTATCGCCCGCCGCAGGGCACTTCTTCTTCGCAAACCTTCTTTTTTGCCCTTCACGGCGGGTTGTTCACCTGGCGGCGAACCGTTTGGCCGCCATTCATGAAGTCATCGCGTTCCAATCCGGTGAGCGTCGAGATGCCGCGCAGCATCCAGAAGAGCAGTCCCATCGTCGCGGCGACGAGCGGGATGCCGATGACGATGAAGCTCACCCAGTTCAGGCGGCCGATGGCCTTTGTGTAAGCCTCGCTGCCAGGGATTTGACCATTGAGCAGATACCAAGCGAGGGCAAAATTGGCCACGGCGCTGCCGAGCATCGTCAGCGCCATGCCCCAGGACGAGCGGCGTAGCAGCCCATCAAAGCCGAGCATCTTCTCCGGTGTATCGAGAGACTTTTGAATGAGCGGCACATTGATGACCTGCGGGTTGAGCAGCAGCTCAGATACCAGCGGCTTGCCCCAGCGCAGGCTGAGTGGAAAGGCGAGGCCAAGAAACATCGGAAACGCTGCTTCTTTGGCCGCGAACCACATGGGATCGAGCTTCATCAGCCCCAGGCCGCCGGTCACGATCACGGCGATGAGGCCGAAGATGGAGAAGAAATTCAGCCCACGCTTTTGCATGAAGCACCACACGCCAAATCCGAGTGGCAGAATGAGCGCTGCTACCAGCGCCCAGGCCGGGCCGAGTCGCTCCGGCTTGCTCAGATGCTCCAGCACGAGCGAAGGGAGCACGACGGTCAGGAGCAGGTCACCAAGAGGGTGTGGTTGTTTGGGGGCTTCAGGCATGGGGAATGAAACTCTAGGGCGTTGAAGTGCCCCGGCAAGATTTTCGAGCAAATCCATTCACCGCAAGAACCGGGTGGCTCGAAGGCGACTTCACGCCAGAATCGTCACATGAACGATTACGAGCGTGTGGCCCGCATCATCCGCTATCTGGATGCTCATTCGGAAGAGCAGCCGGGGCTTGATGTGCTCGCTGCCGAGGCCGGATTGAGCGAATCGCACTTTCACCGCCTTTTCAGCCGCTGGGCGGGCGTGACGCCGAAGGACTTCCTCCAATGCCTCACGGCCGAAAAAGCCCGCGAACGTCTCCAGCGTGGTGAAAGTGTGCTCGATGCCGCACTCGGCGCTGGTTTGTCGTCGCCCAGTCGTCTCCACGACCTTTGCGTGACTCTCGAAGCTGCCTCGCCCGGCGAAATCAAAGCCGGTGGCGAAGGTTGGGAGATCGTCGCGGGCTTTGCCGAGACGCCCTTTGGCCTCGCCTGCCTTGCCCATGGCCCGCGAGGCCTTTGCCATCTCGCTTTCGTCGAAAACGAGGACCCAGCACCTCTCGAAGCTGCTTGGCCGAAGGCTCAAATTCGCTGGAGTGATGCCAGCGTGCGTGAAATCGCCTCGCAGATCTTCCAGCCAGGGCAGGGGAGTGCCTTGAAGGCCTTTGTTCGTGCCACGCCCTTCCAGCTTCGTGTGTGGCGTGCGCTTCTGCGCATTCCGACCGGCTCAGTCGTGAGCTATGGCCATCTCGCCAAAGCCATCGGCTCACCTGGAGCCTCCCGCGCCGTCGGCACCGCCGTGGGAGCCAATCCGCTGGCCTACCTGATTCCTTGCCACCGCGTCATCCGCGAAACGGGCGTCATCGGCCAGTATCGGTGGGGCCATGAGCGGAAGTGCGCCTTGCTCGCACGAGAATGGATGACGTGAACAAATTCACCAACATTTCACTCGCACGCTCTGCGGCGGTGCTACTCTCCGAGCGGTCTCCGCTCACCCATGAAAACATCTCTCAGCCTCGCGCTGTTGCCAGTCATGATGCTGGCTTTTTCGACGCTCGCCCCGTCTCTCTCCGCCGCTCCTACCAAGGGACGTGCTGCCGCCACCGAATCCAAACCCGCTGTGGCTCTGAAGGCCACGATCAGCATCAATCCGGCAGAACTCGCGCCGAATTCCACCATCGAGGTCGTTTTCCCCACGCCGATGGTAGCGAAGGAAAAGATCGGCAAGGTGGACAACGAGGCACCGGTCATCGTCGTGCCGGAATTGCAGGGCACCTTTGAGTGGGCGAGCACGCGCAGCGGCCATTTCCGCCTCGCGGAGTCGCCGAAGTTCGCTTCGAGCTATGCCTTCAAGTTGCGCAGCGGCCTCGTGGATCTCGCCGGCAAGCCGCTCTCGACGGAGACAATCGATTCGGTGACCAGCGCCCGCTTCCAGATCACTGACCAGTATCCGAAATGGTATGACGACTACGCGCAGAATCGCAGCCCGAAGTTCCTCTTCGAGTTCAACGACAACGTGAACGCCGCCGATGCAGGCAAGCACATCAAATTCCTCTCCGAGCAGAATCCTGAGGGCATCGCCGCCGTCGTGAGGCATGCTACCGGCAAGGATTTCGAGGTGCGTAATGCCGAGCCGCAGCAGACTTGGGCCGAGCAGATCGCCAAAGCGAAGCCCTCGCTCGCCGCCGATGCACTGAGACTGAGTGCGCTGGTGGTGGAACCCGCGCAGCCGCTGACGGTGGGCAAATGGCGCCTCGAATTGGTGGAAGCTCTTTCCAACGCCTCCGGCCACAACCAGCTCGTGAAGGGTGATTCAGTCGAACTGGGTGAGATCCGCGCTTTCGCCGTGCAGTCGATCTCCGCGCACACGCCCTTTGATGCGCCCTACAACCTCGACATCAACACGAATAAGAACCTGCTTCCTCCCTCGAACGAGCCGATGAAGCCGGAGCAGATCGCCGAGTTCGCCAAGAAGATCGCGGCGATGGTTTCCATCGAGCCCGCGCCTGCCGGTGAACTTAAAGCCGAGATCAGCGGCCGCACGCTGACGCTCACCGGCGGCTTTGAGGTGAACAAGAAATACACCGTGAAGGTCTCGCCCACGCTCACCTCGGGCGATGGCATGCCGCTGAGTGCGGAATTCGTCGCTGAAGATACCTTTGTGCCAAATCCGCCTTATGTGGCCGCGCCGACCTTCATCCAAGGTCAGATGGCCAAAGGCTCCGCGAGCTATGAATTCAGCGCGGCAAACGTCTCGCAGGTCCGTGTGCGGGCGAAGAAGCTCAACGGCCCCGAACTGCTGAAGGCGCTCGACATGTATCGCGCCTA
>JBEIGR010000269.1:0-7170 GCA_040381795.1 Verrucomicrobiaceae bacterium
AGAACGGGAAAGAGAGATTTCATGGCGGGCAAAGGTTCAGCGAGGCTCATACACGCTCCAGGTGCCATCGACGCGACCCGCGATGAGCTGGGCTTTGTCGGTGAAGGCGAGGGCGGAGGACCAGTCGGGTTGTTTTTCGAGGAGGAGCTTTTCGGTGAGGTCGGCGGTGTTCCAGAGCTTGAGCGTTTTGTCCGTCGCGGTCGAGGCGAGCAGTTTGCCATCGGCGGAGAGCGCGAGATTGAGCAGGCCGCCTTCATGCGCGAAGCGGCTGGTGAGGATCTTGTTCGTGCCTTCTTTCGCCGCGGCGCTGATCGACCACACACGGATGCGGTTGTCGCCACCGGCGGCGAAAAGCGTTTTGCCATCGGCGCTGAAGACGACGCTCGTCTGCTCCTTCGTCGGCTGCGAAAGCGTGTCGAGTCGCTGACCATTCGGAATGCTCCACAGCTTCACCGTGCGGTCCGCGCTGGCACTGGCGAGCACTTTGCCATCGGGGCGGAACGACAGGCCGTTCACCGCGCCGTTGTGGCCTTTGAGAAGCGCGACTTCCTTGCCCGTCGCGGTGTCCCAAAGCCGGATTTTTTGATCGTAGGCTCCCGTGGCGATGAATTTCCCATCCGGCGAAACCGCCAGTGCATACGCCGCATCCGTGTGGCCTTCAAACGAGCGCAGCGGGCTGCCATCGCTCGTTTTCCAGCTCCGCACGATGCCCACGATGCCTGCCTCGCCACCGGCTGCATACACCGTCTCGCCATCCGGTGAGAAGGCGACCGCGTTAACCTTGCCGGTGAAGCCGGTGAGTTTTCGAACGGTGACTTGATTGACCGGATTGACGAGCTCGACCTCGCCGTAACGTGCCGTGGCGATGAGTTGTGCCTTCGGCGAAAACGCCACCGCCTGGATCGAGCGCTTCGGCGGCACGGTGGGCGCGATTTTCGGCGTGATGACCTCCTTCGGCATCGGCTTCGCTTCCGTGATGAGCGGGCCTTTCGCACCCGCGTTGATCCACGCTTTGATCAGCGCGATCTCCTCCGCCTTCAGCTTCTCGCGCTTGCCCGGTGGCATGAATTCATTCTTCCCGCCGCGACCCGAGCGCCCTTCGAGGAACTTCACCAGCAGCGACTCCTCCGCCTTCCCCGTCACGATCGCCGCACCTTCCTCGCCGCCTTTCATCAGCGCCGCAAACGTGTCCAACGCGAACTCGCCATCCGCGTCGTCCGCGCTGTGGCAATCGACGCAGTAGCTGTCCCACAGCGGCGCGATCTGCTTCGTGTAATCGACGCTTTGGGCGTGGGTGGTGGCGAGTGCCGTCAGAAAGATAAAGAGGAGGCGTTTCATGGATTCACAAGTGAGTCGAGGGCGTAGAAAGTCGCGGTAGTCCCGCGACTGCGGGAGAGTGCGCCGGCCCTCCGGCGCTTTCGAGCGTCCACTGGCCTGCGCAAAGCTCCAGGACGCTGGCGCGCGATGCGGAGATGATTGGTTGCAGAGCCTGAGCGGGGCGGCCCTCGATGCCTTGCGGGCATCTACCGGCCACCCCGCCTGCCGCGTCTTTTCCTCGCAGCGGGCAACTGCCGCGAGGTGCGGGGGCGCAGGTTAGGTGACCTCTTGGCGCGGGCGCGGCAGGGACTTCCCCGCTGTGCATCTGGCTGATGGTTAAGGCTGGTCGCCTTGGGGCTACACTCACCGCACCACCATCACGCACCGGAAGCCGTTGTTGTTGTTGCGATTGCCGGGCGTGTTGTGATTGCGGTTGGAGGAGAGCAGATTGCCGCGATCGTTGTTGTTGAACGAGGCACCCCGCAGCACCCGGAGTGTGGCTGCGCCGCCGCTTCAGCCGTGGGTCTAGCGGCCATTGGGTGTAGGCCCGCCGCAAACCGGTGGTGTTGCCTTCACGACTGAATTGATACCAGGAGAAGACGCTGGCGGTCAGCTCCGCGCCACGCACGCCCTCCTGGAAAAGCCGATAGCGCCGCGCCTCGAAGCGCCGCTTCGTGGCTCCGAGGATGCGCGGACGCAGGCCGGGGTGGAACAGGAAACCGCAGAAGGGCACGCCCTCCGCGCAGTCCATCAGGCGGCTCTTGGGCAGGGCCAGTTTCAGCCGCAGTTTCTCCAGCTCGGCGATGACGATGGCGTGCAGCTCCCAGAGCCGTGTTTTGTCATCGGCGAAGATGAGGAAGTCATCCGTGTAGCGCAGATAGGCACCGTGGGCCTGGCCTTCGGTGATGGCGTGGTCGAGCGCGTCGAGATATGAGTTTCCCCAGAGCTGGCTGGTGAGATTGCCAATGGGCACGCCGCGCATGCGTGCGGCGGCTTCCATCATGTCATCACCGGGGAACAGCCGCGCAGGAGCTTCAGTGGTGGTGTGATGACTGGCGATGATTCTGCGGATGATCTCCAGCATGGCGGGGCAGCGGATGCGGGCGGAGAGCTGATCCATGAGGATCGTGTGATCGATCTGGTGGAAGAACTTGCTGACATCACATTTCAAAACATAGCGATGCTTGTTGGTGAGAGTGCGACAGCACTCGCGCGCGGCATGGGTGCCCTTGCCGTTCTGGCAGGAGAAGCTGCGCGGGATGAAGCTGCGCTCCAGCAGCGGGGACATCACAGCGCACAGGGCGTGGTGCAGTACGCGGTCGCGAAAGGGCGCGGCGGCGATGGTGCGGCGCTTCGGATCACGGATTTCAAAGAAGTGATACGGGCCGGGCTGCCATGCGCCAGAGAGCAGCTCATCACGCATCGCCAGCACCTCGGCTTCCTCCCGCATGGCCCATGCCTGCACATCGGGGCGGTAGCGCTTGCCCTTCATGGCACGCTGGGATGCGGCGAGCAGATTCTCCGCGCTGGCGAGGTTTTCCAGGGTGCAGAGGCGTTTGAGGGCGCGTGGTGTCATTCTTCCATCCGCTGTTGTGCGGCCAGCGCCTCCAGTTTCTCCAGGCTCAGACCACCGCCACCCCGCATGTAAAAGCGCGTCACGCCCTCCCGGAGCCTCCTGTAAAGCGCTGGATCACTCATGGCCAGACTTTCCGGCACATCCAGCCGGGCGTACCTGACGAGTGCCGCCACATCCGCCCAGCGTCGCTCTTTCAGCCGCTGTCCCAGCAGCTCTGGCTTCAGCAGCATCTCACGGGCAGTCAGGCTTTCTTCGCGTGCGGTCATGGTGTCAGGATACGCAGGTAAATCAAATTCGCCAAGACTTGGTGCCGGGCAGGCTCTGGAAAGCTCTCGGCGCAGGCTTCCACTTCCTCCGCTTTCACCTGCTGGGATTTTGCCACATAAAGGACATCTTCGATGTCCTGCGGCTCTCCCCTGGCCAGCTTGGCCGCCACCCAGTTCGGCCAGGGTGGAAGGTAAACATGCAGACGGCCAAACCGTGCCCAGAAGACTGGCTCAAAAGCCCCCACCTGCGTCGGACCTGGGTTCACGATCTGGACGTAAGGCTGCTCGGGTTCCAGCGCACTGCGCGGGTCAAAGAGCAACCCAGCCTGAATCACCGCGCGTCTGAGTTCACCCAGATCAAAATCGCTGCCCGGCTGCCAGACATCCAAATCATGAGAGGCGCGCCCCGGCATCCCCGCCTCCAGCAGACAGGCCCCAGAACCAATCAAACAAATCTTCACGGGGACTCCGCACGCTGGCAAGGCGGCCGCGATGCGCTCCAGTTGGTCCAGCCACTCTTCCCGGTTTAGCAGTGTGCTCATTTTTCCACCCCCTTCCGCATCCAGCCGCCGACCATGCGCCCGGCTTCTTCCAGGCGGCTCTGCACATGCAGCAGTTGGTTTTGGCTGATCCAGGTGCGCTGATGCACCAGCCGCCAGAGCACGCGGAGTTTCTCCAGGCAGAGGTCGAGTCGTTGCAGCGCTTCCTGCCGCAGCTTGCCCGCCGGGCTGCGCAGAGCCACCACGGCGTATTCCAGGGCATCCAGCGTGAGGTTGTCCACCCGCTGGCCGAAGGTGAAACGCGCATTCTTCGGAATGTCTGCCGTCCGGTCCAGCGTCCACCCCGTCAGCTCCATGAGCAGCGTGTAGATCGGTGGTTCTTTATTGGGGAGGCTCATGCTAAAAAATTTCGCGGCTCGCTGCGCTCGCCGGTTTCAAGGGTCAATCTTCAAGAGTCAAAATTCAAAGGCCAACCGGCGAGCACGGGTGAGGCCACGCTAGGGGCTACACTCACCGCACCTCCATCACGCACCGGAAGCCGTGGTGGTTGGGGCGATAGCCGGGCGTGTGGTGAGGGCGGGCGGAGGAGAGCAGAGAGCCGCGATCGTTGTTGTGGAACGAGGCACCCCGCAGCACCCGGTCCACCTTGGCTGCGTTCCACCAGTCCTCCACCCACTCCCACACGTTACCGCCCATGTCATAGAGGCCGAACTTGTTCGGCTTGAAGCTCATCACTGGCGCGGTGGTGGGGAAGCCGTCCGTGTAGTCTTTCATGCCTGGCTCGGTGGGGAACTTCTCCGTCCATGCGGTGTCCCCATAGTTGCCCGCTTTGTCCTTGGTCTTCGGCGGGTAGTCGTCTCCCCAGGGGAACTCGGTCTGCTCTTTCTGGTGCAGCATTTCCGGTGTGATGCCTTTGCCGTGCTTCTCTTTGCGCCCCAAGCCAACGGCAATGCTCCACTCCTCATCCGTGGGCAGCCGATAGGTTTTGCCCTCCTTCTTGCTCAGCCATTCACAGAACTTCACCGCGTCCTCCCAGCTCACCCCGACCACGGGGTGATCGTCTTTGTCGCCGCACGGGATGCCGTTGCGGTTTTGATTCTTCCAAGCACCGTCCACACCGGGGACTTCGGCGGCATACGCCGCGTAGTCTTGGCGTCTGGTTTCGTGGATGCAGAAGAGCACCTCCGTGCCTTTCACGGGCAGGAACTTCATGCTGAGGGTGTTGGTGATGCCGTCTTTCATGGCAAGCGCGGCGGCGGGGTTCATAGGTGGGGCGCTTGGTCCTCCAAGCGCCGGGGTTGGAGTCGTGGCGACACTCGCGGCGGCTGGAGGACCAGCCGCCCTACCTTCACCCAGCACCTCCCGATACCCGCGCACCGTCTTCGCGTCGGCCAGGCGGTCGGCCTTGGCGAAGTCGGACTCCATCTGCGCGAGGCGCTTGTCCAGCGGCTCGGTCAGGGCTTGGAGATTGGCAGCACGGGTGGCGGCCAGTTTGGCATAGGCCTCGCGGTAGATCGCGCGCAGGGCTTTCAGGCTCGCGGGAGTTTTGTCGTCATCGGCATCAGGCACGGGCTGCTTGTCATTGATGAGCTTTTGCTCGGCCTCCAAAGCGAGAATGCCATCGAGATGCCCGGCGGCCTTCTCCTCCGTGATCCTCTTGCCGATGCCGCCGAGGTAGCCGGCATTCAGCTTTGCCACATCCGCCTCGAAGGGCGCTGTGACGCGCTCTTTTTGCAGGGCGATGAACTGCGCGTCGAGCGCGGCGAGTTCGGGCGGGAGCGATGTAGCGGAACTCGTTAGAGTTCCCGGATTGGCGGACGGCGAGGCTGGAGGTAGGGCGCTTGGTCCTCCAAGCGCCGTCTGGGGCGGTGCGGGTAGCTTTTCAGCGTTCGTGGCCGCAGGGACGCTCGCGGCGGCTGGGAGAACAGCCGCCCTACCTGATGAGGCATCCGCCATCGCGGGCTTGGGGGCTTCCTTCTTAGGCTCGGGTGCCGCAGGCTTCGCTGGCTCCACTTTCACCGGCTCCGGCGCTTTCGCCACGACGACGGGCTTGGGCTCCGGTATCGGTGGCTCGACGACTTTGACAGGCGGTGTAGGCAAACTCGCCAGAGTTTGAGGCTTGGGTGCTGGCTTGCCACTCGCGGCGGCAGAGGACTGCGCGGGGGAAGTCTCACGACTTCCGCTCCCGCTGAACATCACGAACGCGCCAATGCCAAGCACCGCCGCCGCGCCGATGCCGATGAAGAGCGGCGTCTTCGATTTCGCGGGTGGCGGCGTAGGCGTGCTCGCCAGAGCACGGGGCTGGGGCGAGGCCGCTGCGCCGGGAACGGCGTTCTGGCGAACGCTCCTACCGCCCTGCGGCTGCGCGGGCGGCGTCTTCGGCATCTGCGCGCTCGAATACCGCTGCAAGTCCGGCGCGGGCACCGCTGGCATCAGGATGCTGTCCAAATGCTGCCGCAGCTCCGTGGCGCTGCTGTGGCGGGACTCGCGGTCATACTGCATGGCCTTGAGGATGATCTGGTCAAAGCGCGGGTCCGTGCCCGGCGTGAGCACACTTGCAGGCTGCCACGCGCCACGCGGAATCTGACCCGTGAGCATCTGGTACAACATCACACCCACGGCATACAAATCCGCCCGGCCATCCACCGGCATCCCCGGAATCAACGCCTCCGGTGCCACAAAGTCCGGCGTGCCCACGGCCATGTTGCTCTGCGTGAAGCCGGTCTGCGCATCCACCGCCTTCGCCAGCCCAAAGTCCGCCACTTTCACCCGGCCCTGCGTATCGACCATGATGTTCGCAGGCTTGATGTCCCGGTGGATGAGACCATTGCCATGCGCATACGCCAGCGCCTCGCACACATGCGCGGTGATGGCATACGCATGCTCCGCAGGCAGCCGCCCGGAGGCATGAATCATCTGCGCCACGTCCGTGCCCTGCACGAACTCCATGACAATGTAGAGCAGGCCAGCGGGCGTCTCCCCCGCGTCATACACGCTGACGATGCCAGGATGATTCAGCCGCGCCATGGACTCCGCCTCGGCCTTGAAGCGCTCGGCGAAGTGCATCGAGCCATCATCTTCCACCATCGGCGGCAGCACCTTGATGGCGACTTCACGCTTCAAGGACTTCTGCCGCGCCCGATACACCGCTCCCATGCCGCCACGGCCCAGCAGGCCGAGGATTTCATACGCAGGCAGCTCGGGGGCCAGGGCTTCCGGCGCCGGTGGCTGCCATGGTTTGCCAGGAGTGCTAGCGGGAATGGAGGAAGACATACGGGCAGAGTTTGGCGCACCGGGCGGGCTTTGGCAAGATGCTCAGTGATTAAACAAAAACTCCTTTGAGCTCATCAGGCTCCAAAACAGATCTTCCATTGTGACACGGCGGTCTTCGGGTTTGGCGGTGGTGAGCATCGCGGTGGCTTTTTCGAGTTCGCGGTCGGTGGGGGCGCGGGTGAGGGTTAGGAAGTAGGCTTCTTCGATGATCTTGGCGTCGGGTTGCTTGCTGGTGAGG
>JBEIGR010000270.1:0-7164 GCA_040381795.1 Verrucomicrobiaceae bacterium
CGGAGCAATTCACAGCCACTGAGAGAAGCGGCACCGGCGGTGGCAAAGAAAGAGCGGCGGGTCGTCATGGAGATGAATCGGGTGAGAGGCTTATCTTTGCCGCCAAGGCTAGGCGGCGCGAAGGGATTTCCACGGCTCTTCCTCGCTGTGATCGACGAGGCCGGGCTCGTCCGCTTTCGCGGGAGAGAGGATGGCGAGGAAGACGAGCATCTCATCCCCCACATTCCAGGTGCCGTGGATTTCGCCCATCGGGATGAAGGCCATATCGCCGGGGCCGAGGAGCTTCTTTTGCTGGCCCACCCACTGCTCCGCCTTGCCGGAGATGATGTAGATGACCTCCTCGCGGGTGGGGTGCGAGTGGAAGGGATGGCTGCGGCCGGGTTCCATGTTCGCCCGCACCATCATGAGGTGCTCGTTGTTCACGATGTCAGGCCTGCAGAGCCACTCTTCGAGGGTCCACGGGGAGAGGTAATCCACTTTTTCAGCGGCGGTGACAAAACGGCGTTCGGCGATGGTGTCGGGCATGGTGAGATGAAAAGGCTAGCGGGAGGCAAACGCGGCGGCAAGCAGGCGCTTTGCACGCCGAGCTATCTGTTCTACCACGGTACTCAATAAGTGAAGAGATCACTCACCGCCCACGGCTGCTCCGGGGTCTTGCCTTGGAGCGTCACCGCGTGGGTGAGGGCCGTCACCATGCGCTGCTGCATGTGTTTGGTGAGGCGGCGGCCCTTGCGAGCACGCTGCACAGCCTTGTGCGTCATCGGCTCCAGGCTGGCCGCCACGAGGTCATGATTTCCCAGGGCGTGCTCCGCCATGATCCCGTCCAAAGGCTGCACGCCCATGTTGCGCTCGATTTCGTCTTGTCCCATGCTCGCCGCCCTAACCCCAAATCCTCCCTTTGCCAATGCGTATCCTGCTGACCACCACGAGCTATCAAGACACCCCCGGCGATCACCATGCGCTGCTCGCGGCGCAGGGCTTTGAAATCCACCGCGAACGCGGCCCGCTGCCGGAAAGCCGCATGCTGGAGCTGGCTGGCGAGTTTGACGCCTTCCTCTGCGGCGATGACGAGATCACCCGCGCTGTTTTGGACAAGTCCCTGCCCCGCCTCCGCGTGATTTCCAAGTATGGCATCGGCCTCGATAAGATCGACGTGGCCGCCTGCACGGAAAAGAAGCTCCCCGTGCTCTTCACCCCCGGCGTGAACCACACCACCGTGGCTGAGCACACCTTCTGCCTCTTGCTTGCCCTCGTGCGCAACCTCGTCGATTCCGCCAATGCCGTGCGCAACGGCCAGTGGAAGCGTGTCACTGGTCACGAGATCTGGAACAAGACCATCGGCATCGTCGGCCTCGGCCGCATCGGCCAGGAAGTCGCCAAACGAGCACTCGCTTTCGGCATGAAAGTCCACGGCCTCGATCCCTACTGGCCGGAAGCCTTTGCCGCCGAGCACGGCATCCGGCGCCACGAGAAGATCGAGACCATGCTGCCACATCTCGACGTGCTCAGCCTGCATGCGAATCTCAGCGAGAGCACGCGCCACCTCGTCAATGCCGAGCGCCTGAAGCTCACCAAGCCCGAGTTGCTCGTCATCAACACCTCGCGTGCCGAGCTCGTCCACATGGCCGACATGATCGCCGGACTCGATGCCGGCACCATCGGCGGTTACGCCACTGATGTGCTCGACGAAGAGCCGCCGCCACCGTCTCACCCGCTTCTGAAGCATCCGAAAGCCCTCATCACGCCCCACATCGGCTCCCGCACCTATGAAAGCGTTCCTCGCCAAGCCATGCGGGCCACGCTGAACCTCGTGAACTACCTCAAGGGCGAGAAAGACGTGATCCAGGCGAACAAGTGGTGAGGCTTTGGGGATAGTGAGCTACCCTTGGAGAGTGTGAGAAATGCGGGTTAGAGCATCATATCTTCGCAACAGCGGGTATTCGTTTTTCCCAGCTCTGGCGCAGCAGCTCGAATAGCATTCGTTTCGGGTCCTTCTCGTCGGCTTTGAGGGCGTCTTTCACTGACTTGAGGCCGTCCTGGCATGCCTGCGGCAGCTCGGCCTCGACCAGCTTCGTGCCGGACTCGTCGTAGTCGTAGGCCGCCAAGGCCACAAACTCGGCCGCCGCCACTTTTTGCGGCAGTTTGAAGGCTTGGCTCATCATGTCATAAAAGCGCACCTTGTTTAAAAAGCCCTTCACGGCACGCGGGGTCTCGAGCAGTGTTTCGAGTTCCGGCAGCCACTGGTTGATCGCGGGCAGCATGGCGCTGTCATCTGCCACTGGTGGAGTGAGACGCTGGCGTAGCGGCTTCCAGCCGATCACCACCAGCAGGTAAAATAGCCCGCAGGCGGCCCCGAGCATCCACGGGCCGCCCCCGCTGCTGTTTTCGATCTTCACCTCGCCCAGGGTGCGTTCCACAAGGGGTAAGCTGAAGCGGCTGGGGATGCTGGCTTGTTTATTGTTTGGCTCCACGGAGGGGGCTGACTTGCTAGGCTGGGAGGGGATGGCGGTGGCGGCAGGCTTGCCTTGAGGCTCTTTGACGGTGTCTTTGATACCCGAAAGCGGATGCAGCGTGCCGCTAAGCCTCATCGGCTGCTTGCCTGCGTCAGGATGATCGACTTCGGCGGTGAAATGATAGCCCTGCGGCGCGGCTGGGGGGACGTTGGACATCTGGAGATTCCACACCAGATAAATACTGGCGGCGCAGAAGAGCATCATCAGAGCCAACTTGAGATTCAGCCTCAAATGATAGAGCAGAGTGGCGGCCACTCTTTCCTTCAAAGGCGCCTGGCCGTCCTTCTTTTTCGGCATGAGGTGCTCCACCATGCCCTTTTTCAGGCGTGGCACAGAGACACTCACCTGCACCATTTTTTGCAGCCACAGGCCGGAAAAGGGTAACCCCATCTCACGGGTGACTTTTTTCGCGTCGTCCAGATTGTTCTCGTAGGCGATGCGCCAGCGCATCTGCTCGGTGATGGCGTCCTTGATCGCACCGCTGTCCATTCCCAGCACGATGACGCAGTCTCCCGCCGTGGTGAGGAAGTTCAGGTTTTCGAGCACCGTCATGACCATCTCCGGTTTACAGCGGTCGAGGTCGTCCACAAAAATCACTAGGCGCATGTCATCCTGGAACGCCCGTGTCACGTCACGGAACTCCTGGCAGAACTGGTGGCGAGCGCTTGTCTGGCTTTTCAGTGCGCCGATGCGGGCACGGCCAGCCGTCTGCTCCAGAAGGTGGGCCGGGCTGACACCGAAGGCGGAGAAGGAGTGCCATGCTTTCCAAAGCGTGCCGAGCACTGCTGCCACGCCCGTGGCACCACCCACGCCCCCAAGGCTGCTGAACAAGCGCTCCAGCGTGTCCATCAGGCTTTTACTGTCCTTGAAGACCTTCCAGTTGTTAGTGATGAGCGTCACACCTGCCGCACAGGCCGCCATATATAAGCCGACGGTGAGCCAGTGGCTCTGCAGCCGTAGGCGGGCCAGCCGCCAGCGGAAAAGCATGCCATCGAAGTGCCACCAAGGCGGCACCGCCTCCTGACGAATGCCCTCCAGCAGCGCCGCCAGCACATGTTCCTCATTTTGATGATGCCAGGCATTGAAGTGCACCGGGCGCAGTCTCGCCTCGCGCAGTTCCGCCTCCAGCAGGTTCATCATGGAGCTCTTGCCGCTGCCCCAGCTCCCCGTGATCGCCACTGTGAGCGGCAGGCCGGTGCGTGAATTGCGCAGGTAATTGCCCAGTCCTTCGGCGATAGGTCTCAGGCCAAGGGCGTCCGACTCATCCGCCGTTTGCACTGGCTTGTCGGAGATGAAGCTATCCGAAAGAGGTGCCTGAGGGGTGAGGCCGCCTTTCGGCAAAGGAGGTGGCATGCGCCAGGCCGCGGCCCAGGCCGCCATCAAAAACAGGCCGCAGCCCGCCCAGAAAAGCGGCGACATCACCCGGACATAGATCCCAGCCTCCGCCGTGCTGCGGGTGAGCGGCCGAAACTTGAAATCGTCCCTCAATGTGAAGAGCGTATCATCTTCAACCCAAAGTATCATGTCAGCTTTTTCGGCGAAGGTGAAGAGGTCGAAGTCCCGGACGTCTTCAGAAGGCGTCCATGAGATGCCGCCATCCTTGGTAAAAAAAGTATTTTCCTTTCCAGAGACGTCGTCATGCACAGCTAGGCCAAATCTGAATCCTGGAGATAGCACGACAGGTGCCCCCTTCCCAGGCTCTCCCAACTCTTTCAGCAGTGACCATGTCTTGCCTGAATCACGGGTCACATAGGCGGTGTCGCCATCGGCGATCACCACGACGCTTTCCGGATTCGGACCATGAAATGCGGCCATCGGACCGGAGAAGGTGATCGGCACCTCATCCGCCACGGGTTCGCCATCCCGCAGCATCACCCGCCACAGCTTAGAGCCGTTGACCACCCAGCCATATCCCTGCTCCAGATCGAACGAGGCGGAAAACTCATCCAGCTCCTCGGTCATCTCATCCGGGAGGATGGTGCGTTCCAGGGATGCCCCTGGGAATCGCTGCCAGTAAATGCCATACTCCTCAATCAAGAGCCATGCTCCGCCATCCTGAATAGCGAAGACGAAGGCACCGCTGCCCGTGCTGGCCTTTGTCTCGGCAGCGAGGTGCCAATTCAAGCCTCCATTCATGGTTTCCAAGACGGCAAACTCCCAAGAAGTGTCCGTTTGAAGCTCGCTCTTGCCCTCCAACGTGCCGCTGGCCTCTCGAACCATGCGTGCGACCATCAGCCCACGGCTAGCCGATGGCTCCATCGAGATCGAGACCACCTCCGTCAGCTTCCGATTCACCCTTTCTTCCAAATACCCCCCCGGCGGAGGCGGCTCCTCATCAGTATTCTCATGTAATGGCTGAGGCTGGAGCTGGGACTGGCCTTGGGATGGGGGCAGTTGCTGCACGGTCGGCACCGTCGTGAGGGGGGGCGGAGTAGGCAGTGCTGGAACCAGTGGTTTGGCGTTTCTTACCGGACCGTCGGCGGCGGCGATCAGCATGCCTGCTCCGCCTACCTCGCGAAGCTGCTCGCTTGGGGCGCCACGGAGTTGCGCTCCCTTTTTAGGTTCCGCAGCTTCGGCTGAAGGCCCTTCTAAAATATCGGGATACACATTGTCTATTTCGATGGAGGCCTTGGTCCATGTGGCACCTCCATCACGGCTCAGGTACACTTGACCCTCACCGGTGCCCAGCCAAATGCTGCCGCCGTCGGAGGATAGGTGGATAGCGGTGATGTCCAGTCCCTGAAGCAGCGGCAGCCGAGTGGGGGCATTGAACTCCACCGGACTCGTCCACCAGTCCCTGCTCCACCGTGTCGGCATGTGGTAGGGATCGTGCCAGGGTAAGAAGAACAAGCTAAGAACCGCCATGAGCATCACGCCGAGGGCGCATACCACAAACACGACGATCCTACCTGTGCGGCCCAACCAGTTTTTCTTGGCTGATGTCTTGGGCGTGGCTCCAGCATTCGGCTCGTTTTCGCTGCTCATCATGCCCCAATCCTACTCGATGCCCGTTTTCGGATGCAACAACTATGCTACGACCTGCCGCGAATCGCTCTTTCGACACTCCCGGTCACGCTGCCGTTTCCAACCTATGCACCTCGGTGTGAAGCTTGGCTTCTATGTCCTTCGAGCCCCCGTGGTTCACTCCCTACAATTTTTTACCACCGAGGCACGAAGAGTACAGAGCCTGCTCCAAAACCTCCGCCTTCTTGAGTATTCGCGGTGGTTTTAGTCGTGAACTTTGAAGGCGCAGGACAGAGTAAATGTGACCGGACTCATACAAGCCACTTCTTCAGCGTGAACGTGGGCGGGCCGTAGGTGCGGAAGCTACTTCCGCACCTCGTTCACGAACTCCTCCATGAGATCCATCGCCTTCGCGATGAGTTCGGGAGCGGTGGCGTAGCAGCAGCGGACAAAGCCTTCGCCGGCGCTGCTGAAGGCGCTGCCGGGGACGACGGCGACGCTTTTCTTTTCCAGCAGGCCGAGGGCGAATTCTTTGCTGGTGAGGCCGGTGCTGCGGATGTCCGGGAAGACGTAGAAGGCTCCGCCGGGGTTGAAGCAGTGCAGGCCCATGCCGTTGAGGCGGCTGACGATGAGATTGCGGCGCTGCTCGTAGCTTTGACGCATCTCTTCATAGGCAGACGAGCCCATTTTCAGCGCTTCGATGCCGGCCATCTGGCTCATGATCGGGGCGCAGAGCATGCAGTATTGGTGGATCTTCATCATCGCTTCACGCAGCGGCGCGGGGGCGCAGGCGTAGCCGAGACGCCAGCCGGTCATGGCGAAGGCTTTGCTGAAGCCGTGCAGCAGGATGGTGCGCTCACGCATGCCGGGGTATTCGACGATGCTCTTATGCACGCGGCCGTCGTAAAGCAGCTCGCTGTAGATCTCATCGGTGAAGACGAAGAGGTCGTGCTTCACGGCCAGTGCGGCGATCTTTTCCAGCTCCTCGTGCGGCATGATGCCGCCGGTGGGATTCGTGGGGAAATTCAGCGCGATGACCTTCGTCTTCGGCGTGATGGCCTTTTCGACATCGGCGGCCATGAGGGCGAACTCATTCTCCTCACGCGTCTGCACGACCACCGGCACGCCGTAGGCCATTTTGATGCTCGGCGAGTAGCTGACGTAGCAGGGCTCGTGGTAGATGACTTCGTCGCCGGGGTTCAAAACGGCGCGGAAGGCGAGGTCGAGTGCCTCAGAGACGCCGACGGTGACGAGGATCTCCGTTTTGGGATCGTAAGTGACGCGGAATTGCTTCGTCACATACTCGCTGATGGCGATGCGGAGCGATTCGAGGCCGAGGTTCGAGGTGTAACTCGTCTGGCCTTTCTCCAGCGAGCGGATCACCGCCTCGCGGATGGGCCAAGGGGTCGGCTTGTCCGGCTCACCGACGCCGAGGGAGATGACATCGGTGCGGCCGATGACGAGTTCAAAGAAGTCGCGGATGCCGGAGCGCGGCAAATCGCGAATTTGGGTACAGAGTTTGCTGTCGTAATCCATGGTTGGTGGTTCCTTCGGCAAAAGATTAAGCACTCACGGGCAGACGAGCTTCGTCATCACCCGGATTCACGAGGAAACCACCCTCCTTGTAGGCCTTCAGTTGGAAACGCGTGGCCGTGCTGAGCACGCCTCCGAGCGTCGAGAGCTTTTC